>NZ_MUFN01000025.1:0-43994 GCF_001996205.1 Salinivibrio sp. IB574
CTTCAAGGTGGCTACGCACGTACTCGGCATCCACTGTCACGCTTTGACCGGCGCGCTCGCTGGCTTCGTACGAGACGTCTTCCATCAAACGCTCCATCAGTGTATGCAGACGACGAGCACCGATGTTTTCGGTTTTCTCGTTCACGCGCCAAGCGGCAGAAGCGAGCTCATCGATACCACTTTCTTCAAACGCTAGATCAATCTCTTCGGTTTTCAGCAAGGCTGTATATTGCTGGGTGAGCGAGGCGTTTGGTTCAGTGAGGATACGCTTAAAGTCATGGGTTGATAGGGCTTCAAGCTCAACACGGATTGGCAGACGGCCTTGCAGCTCTGGGATCAGATCAGACGGACGTGACACTTGGAATGCGCCTGAGGCGATAAACAAGATATGATCAGTTTTGATCATGCCGTGTTTGGTCGAGACCGTACTGCCTTCCACTAACGGCAATAGATCACGTTGCACCCCTTCGCGCGATACGTCACCGCCGCTGGTGTTACCGGATTTACAAATCTTATCGATTTCATCAATAAAGACGATGCCATTGTTTTCCACCGCATGAATGGCTTGCTCTTTGATGTCATCATGATTGACCAGCTTGGCTGCTTCCTCTTCGGTCAACACCTTCATCGCGTCTTTGATTTTCATCTTGCGCTTTTTGGTGGTGTTGCCTGCCAAGTTTTGGAACATGCCTTGTAGCTGGTTGGTCATTTCTTCCATGCCGGGAGGCGACATAATCTCAACGCCCATTTGTGGAGCGGCAACGTCGACTTCTACTTCTTTATCGTCGAGTTTGCCTTCACGCAGCTTTTTGCGGAAGTTTTGACGGGTTGAAGAGTCTTCCTGACTGGCTTCATTTTGCCCCCAAGCGTCACGGGCTGGTGGCAGTAAGATATCGAGGATGCGCTCTTCCGCTTGCTCTTCAGCACGGAATTTCACTTTCTCCATCGCTTGCTGTTGGGTCATGTTCATCGCCACATCCGCGAGATCGCGAATAATGGTTTCCACCTCTTTACCCACATAACCGACTTCGGTGAACTTGGTCGCTTCGACTTTTATGAAAGGCGCATTGGCAAGGCGCGCCAGACGGCGAGCAATCTCGGTTTTACCCACACCCGTCGGGCCAATCATAAGGATGTTTTTCGGCGTGACTTCCGCACGCAGATCTTCTGGCAGCTGCATACGGCGCCAGCGGTTACGCAGTGCGATCGCCACCGCACGTTTGGCTTTATCTTGGCCGATAATATGGCGGTCAAGCTCATGCACAATTTCGCGTGGAGTCATTTCAGACATGACAAATCCTGTTATTTACTCTCGAGTTCTTCGATGGTGTGATGCTGGTTGGTGAACACACAAATATCACCAGCGATCGCGAGGGCTTTTTCGGCAATTTCTCGGGCGCCCAGCTCTGTATTTTCGAGCATGGCGACAGCGGCGGCTTGCGCAAAGTTGCCACCCGAGCCAATCGCAATGAGATCACGCTCAGGCTCGACCACATCGCCGTTACCAGTGATGATCAGTGACGCGGTTTCATCCGCCACCGCCAACAAGGCTTCGAGCCGGCGTAGGGCGCGATCGGTACGCCATTCTTTGGCGAGTTCAACCGCCGCTTTGGTGAGATGGCCTTGATGCAATTCGAGTTTGCGTTCAAAGCGCTCAAATAGGGTGAAGGCATCCGCCGTACCGCCAGCAAAACCAGCTAATACTTGGCCGTTATATAAACGGCGAACTTTGCGTGCATTGCCTTTCATGACAGTGTTACCAAGGGAGACTTGGCCATCGCCAGCAATGACCACTTTACCTTCGCGGCGAACGGAGACGATTGTAGTCACGGGAACCTCTTTGTTTGTTTCTGGTGCACCAGATGGGTGATTACCTTAAGAGTTTGGGCCGCGGACGAGGGTTTTCAAGGGGAGTGGTAATATTTCCTCGCGCTGTCTTGCCACCGATGCCTTACCGGTCCGACTAAAAAACGGACCGGTAGAGCAGGACAAACGGATTATTCCCAATACCAGATGGCGCAGGGTTCGATACCCGCACGACGTAGCATGTTGCGATCTCGCTCAGCCTGGCGTTTACGTGGGTAAGGGCCGAGCACCACACGGTACCAAGCGCCTTTTTCGCCTTGGCTGACTTTGATTTGGCTTTCAAGACCTTGAAAAGCAATCATCGCTTTACGCTCACTGGCTTGTTCGCGGCTGCGGTACGCGCCACATTGCATCAGGTAAGGACGGGTTGATTGAGGAATTTCTTTCGCTTCAACCTCCACCTTTTTGCTTTCCAGCTCTTCGATGTAGCTCCATTTTTCTTTGGGCTTTTCAGGCAAGGTGCTTTTCGGCTGCGGCTTCGCCGGCGCAGTGGGTTGCTGAGGTTGCGCTGGCGCCGGCGTATCGGTTTGGCTCAAAAGGTATAAGCCATAGCCAAACGCGCCCAAGAGCGCGATCGCAAGCAGTGCCCATTTTAGCGGGAAACCTTTACGAGCCGGTGGTTGGCGACGGGAGTTTTTTTTGCGTGGCGCTTTGCCACGTTTGACGTAATCACGAGTTGCCACAGCAAATAATCAAATCAAGAAGCCAGTAAAGCGCTCATGTTACTGGCTTCAACCCGTGCTGACTAGTCTTACTATCGAGACGGGGGCGCGACACTCTCACGGATCACCAATTTGGCATCCAGTAAGCGAGAGCCAGCGTTCACATCTCGTCCGCGTAAGATACTGAGTAACATCAGCATTGCTTGACGACCAATGTCATAGCGAGGCTGTGATACCGTGGTAAGCGGTGGATCACAGTACTCAGCGAATTGAATGTCATCAAAGCCGACAATAGAAATATCTTGCGGCACACGCATGCCCAAGCGTTTTGCCTGCTGCATGGCACCCACTGCCATCACATCACAATGACAGAATACGGCGGTAGGGGGTTCAGGCAGGGATAACAGGCTTGTCATGGCGCGAGCACCAGACGCAAAACTGAAATCCCCAGTCACACTGTAGGCGGGGTTAACCGTGATCCCAGCCCGGCGCAGTGCTTGCTGGTAGCCTTGGGTGCGGAACTGTGTCAGTGCCGTATGGGTTGCGCCAGTAATGTTGGCAATACGGGTATGCCCCACTTGGGTAAGGTAGTTGACTGCCTCGAACGCCGCGGTGAGGTTATCGATATGCACGGTGGGCAACTCAAGCTCTGGCGCATATTCACAGGCCATCACCAAAGGGGGAAGATTCTTTTGCTCTGGCTTGCTGACATCAAATGGGACATCCGTGCCCAAGAGCAGCATGCCGTCGGCTTGCTTGGTAAAGACTAAATTCACAAAGGAGTTTTCACGGTTTTGCTGCTGGGCGCTGTCGCCAAGCAAGACCAAGTAGCCGTGTTCCATCGCCGCTTCTTCGATACCGCGAATGATCTCACTAAAGTAGGGATCGCAGATATCCGGAATGATCGCGACAATGGTCTTAGACTCATTGCGGCGAAGATTGCGCGCGAGTGAATTGGGGGAGTAGCCAGCTTCAACCACGGCCTGTTCGACCTTCTTACGCGTGGATGCAGACACCTTTTCAGGGTTCATCAGTGCGCGCGAGACCGTGGCAGTAGATACACCGGCAATGTGGGCAACGTCCTTCATTGTCGCCATAATGACAGTCCTCTTGTTGTCTGGGTTAGTCAGATCAGTAAGTTATTCACTCCTCTGACCTGTCTAGGATGCGTCAATTTGCGAAGGTATTCTACCTAGGCTTGGCCCATATAAATACGAACAAGCTAACACTTATTGCAAAGAAACCGTGATCTACGTCGCTTTAATGCAAGGGAATGTTAAGAAAGGTCTTGCGGCTCAACATCTAATGACCATCTAACTTTGCGCGACAAGGGCAATTGTTGGATGACGGGCAAGGCAACGGTGAGCCATTGTTGCATCACTTTTCGTGACGGTGCCTGGATCAGCAGTTGCCAGCGATAACGCCCTGCGCGTCGCGCCATCGGCGCAGGCATCGGCCCCATAATGTGTACCTCATCATGTTGAATGGGTGAGGCGGCCAAGGTTTGTCGGACTTGCTGTAAAAATTGCTGCACGCTGTTGTCCTCATGCCCTTCGGCACGAAACAGGCTTAAGAAGGTATAAGGAGGCAGCCACGCTTGGCGACGTTCTGCCAATGCAGAGTCAGCAAACGCCTGATAACCCTTGTGGATCAGCGCTTGAATGAGATTGTGCTCAGGGTGGTGGGTTTGCAAAATCACCGTACCGGGTTTACTGGCGCGGCCAGCTCGCCCGGCAACTTGTACCATCAACTGCGCGAGACGCTCTGGGGCGCGGAAGTCATTACTGAACAAGGCGCCATCCACATCGACAAGCGCCACTAAGGTGACATTGGGAAAGTGATGACCTTTCGCAAGCATTTGGGTACCGAGTAGGATTTGATACTCACCTTTTTCGATGCCGGCGAGATAGCTCTCTAGGCTGCCTTTGCGTCGGGTATTGTCGCGATCGATACGGACCGTATTGTAGTCGGGAAACAGTTCGCCCAGCTGGGCTTCGAGTTGCTCGGTCCCCACGCCCACACTGATCAGCTGTGTCGAACCACAATCCCCACATTGGGGCGGCACGCGTTTTTGATGCCCGCAATGGTGGCAGCGTAACTCTTGATGCTGTTGGTGGAGGGTGTAGTAGGCATCACAGCGTTGACAACTGGCGAGCCAGCCACATTCGTGACACATCATTGCAGGCGCATAACCACGGCGGTTTAAAAACAACATCACCTGATTTCCCCGCTGAAGGTGCTGACGCATTTCGGCAATTAAGGGTGCCGATAAGCCCGCCTCAAGATGGTGGCCTTTGATGTCGAGCACCCCTTGGCGGGCGGTGACTGCATTGCCCGGACGTTGGGTCAAGCGTAAGTATTGGTATTTTCCCGTTTGTGCATTGTGCAGCGTTTCCAGCGACGGTGTCGCCGAACCGAGCACCACAGGTATCTTTTCCTCATGACCGCGCATTACCGCCAGATCGCGTGCATGGTAGCGAAAGCTGTCTTGCTGCTTATATGAGGGGTCGTGCTCTTCATCAATAATGATGATGCCAAGGTTCGCCATCGGGGTGAAAAGTGCTGAGCGAGTTCCAATCACAATTGCAGCGTGATTGTCGCGAGCCGCCAGCCACGCGTTCAGTCGCTCGGTATCATTAAGTCCCGAATGCATCACGGTAACTGGGACGTTAAAGCGACGTTCGAATCGGCGGATGGTTTGCGGGGTGAGACCAATTTCTGGCACCAAAATTAACGCCTGCTCGCCGCGGGATAATACCGGCTCTAAGACGTTTAAATACACTTCGGTTTTGCCTGAGCCAGTAATACCTTCTAAAAGTACACAGGCAAAGCCATCGCTGGCGTTGATGGTAGCAACGGCCATGGCTTGCTCATGATTCAGTGATGGCTTGTCTTCACTGATGGCAAAGTGCCGTGCCCAAGCTTTGCTTTCAAGCGGTGGGGTATAAGGCGCGATCCAACCCTTATCGACCAAGGCGTTAATCACAGCGGGGGTAATGTCTTGCTCCACGAGGTCGGCATGTGGGGCCGGGCCGTGGGTGAGCAGGGTTAACACACGCGCTTGCTTTGGCGCGCGGGTAAGCCCGGTTACCGGTTGATTCTGTCCGGCTTCGGTCAGTTGCCACCATTTTTGCTGCTTAAGCGCTGCGGGTCGACCTTTACGCAGCAGCGTTGGCATCACTGCGCCCATCGCATCGCCAAGTGGATGATGATAAAAGCGGCTTGCCCATTGCAAAAGGTGATAAACGGCGGGAGTCCAAAGTGGCGCGTCATCCAATACTTCAGTGATTGTCTTGACTTGATGGGCGGCAACACTGGGGCTGGTGGTGATGGCAGTAACAATACCGACCTTGTGCTGGCGACCAAAAGGCACCTTCACACGGGCTCCCACCACAGGGACGTGTTCGGTAATCCGGTAATCAAATGTTTTCGCCAGCGGGACCGGTAAGGCCACTTGTGCAAACTGTTCCATCACAACATCTTATCGGCTAACAAGATGCTCAGTGTAACGGCTTGACTCAGGGAGGCAAAGCCTTGTCGTGGGATACAAGTAAAAGGGAGATTGCACAAAAAAGTTGCGAAATCGAGGTCGCTTGATTAGAATTGCGCGCCTTAGAAAATGTTTGTTAACGACGTGTGGTGCCCGGCTTAGGATCGGGAGAGCGACACGGCCTTTAATATGAGGTTATCCCTATGAAAGCTGGTATCCATCCAGAGTACAAAGCTGTCAATGCTAAGTGTTCTTGCGGCAACGAATTCGCGTTCAACACCACTCTTGGTAAAGACATCAACCTAGACGTGTGTGACAAATGTCACCCATTCTACACTGGTAAGCAACGTATCGTTGACACCGGTGGCCGTGTTGACCGCTTTAAGAAGCGTTTCGGTGCCCTTAGCAGCAAAAAATAAGCCGCTAACAGCCGAATGCGAAAAAGGGGTGCGAAAGCGCCCCTTTTTTGATCCCGTCGTCACCTTTTTAACGTCGAGAGGTCGGAGGTTAACGTTCGGGACCGTTTTGGACTGGTGGACCTTTAGCCACTGCGTTAACATCTTCTATCTTGCTTGAATCTACCTTGTGGTTTGAGTATAGCGTTGCTGATATCAGCAGCCTTCCCAGCTGATATTGGTGCATCCCTTCACGATAATAACTAGGAACACTACATGTCGGACGATAAACGCCAGCAAGCGCTGGATTATCATGCATACCCTACTCCCGGAAAAATCTCTGTTGAATTGAGCAAGCCTGCTGACTCGGCGGCGGATCTGGCGTTGGCATACAGCCCAGGCGTTGCAGAGCCGGTCCGTGAAATCGCTCAGAACCCAGACGCTGTGTATCAATACACCGCAAAGGGCAACATGGTTGCGGTGATCTCAAACGGTACCGCCATTTTGGGATTGGGTAACTTAGGGCCAATGGCCTCAAAGCCCGTCATGGAAGGTAAAGCTTTATTGTTCAAGCGTTTTGCTGGCTTGGACTCGATCGACATTGAAGTCAAACACCGTACTATCGATGAATTCGTGGATACCGTCGCGAACATCGCGGATACCTTTGGCGGTATCAACCTAGAAGACATCAAAGCGCCGGATTGCTTTGAAATTGAAAAGCAGCTGATTGAACGTTGTGAAGTGCCTGTTTTTCACGATGATCAGCACGGTACCGCGATTGTTACCGCAGCGGGTATGCTGAATGCTCTTGAGCTGCAAGGCAAAGATATTGGTGAAGCCACCATTGTGTGCCTCGGTGCTGGTGCCGCGGCCGTTGCCTGTATGGAGCTATTGATCAAATGCGGCGCGCAACGCGAAAAAATCTACATGCTGGATCGAAAAGGCGTGATCCACACCCGTCGCGACGACATCAATAAGTACAAGCAATTGTTTGCTAACAATACCGACAAACGTACCCTCGAAGATGTGATTGAGGGCGCTGATTTGTTTGTGGGTGTGTCAGGGCCAGACTTACTCTCGCCAGAGGCATTAAAACTGATGGCCGATAAGCCGGTTGTTTTTGCCTGCTCGAACCCAGATCCTGAAATTAATCCAGAGGTCGCGCATCAAGTCCGTGATGATTTGATCATGGGGACAGGGCGCTCGGATTATCCAAACCAAGTCAACAACGTACTCTGCTTCCCGTTTATTTTCCGTGGCGCGTTGGATGTGCGTGCCAGTGAAATTAATGATGCAATGAAACTGGCGGCCGTCGAGGCGATCCGTGGTTTGGCGAAAGAGCCTGTCCCACAGTCGGTATTGGACGCGGCAGGTGTTGATGCGCTGCATTTTGGCCCAGACTACATTATTCCTAAGCCAATGGATGCACGCTTATTGCCACGCGTGGCTCGCGCGGTGGCACTTGCAGCGGTTGAAACTGGCGTCGCCCGTATCGAGATGCCAGACAACTATATGCTCGACAAGGCATAATGCGTGAGCGTTAGGAAAAACGTGCTCTCATAAAACCTGAAAAGGTTGTGCCGAGCACCTATGATGACAGAAAACCCGCCAATCGGCGGGTTTTTTTAGTATTCGCTATCGTCGAACTCGATACCTAATTCTTTCATGATCTGACGCGCTTCAGCAGGAATGCTGTCAGGCTTGTCTTTGCGAATATCGTCATCGGTTGGCAATGGCTGGCCGGTATAAGCATGCAAAAATGCTTCACACAGCAGCTCACTGTTGGTCGCGTGACGCAGGTTATTAACCTGACGGCGTGTCCGCTCGTCAGTGAGAATTTTTAAAACTTTAAGTGGGATAGAAACGGTGATTTTTTTCACCTGCTCCTTTTTCTTACCATGCTCGGCATACGGATTAATGTAATCGCCGTTCCACTGCGCCATGTCTCACCTATCTTGATTATTGAATACCCAGAATGATGCTGCGGAGATTCTAGCTATATTAACCGCCACATGCAAAGCTGTATAGACGTCTAGAAGTGTTGACGTCTCAAAAAGTGCAGGGTAAGGTGAGGATAACAACGCTGGCTCGCGCACCACATCGCAAGGATGAACCATGACCCGAAAAAAAACTGACACCATCGCTGTAAGAACTGGCATTGGCACCGACACGCAACATCATGCGGTGGTCCCCCCTTTATATCTCTCGACCAATTATCGCTTTCCTGCGTTTGGGGATGTGCCCACCTATGACTATGCACGCGGAGGGAATCCGACCCGCGCGCAGTTAGAGCAAGCATTGACTGATCTAGAAGGGGGCGCAGGTGCGGTGGTAACCAACTGTGGGATGGCCGCGATTAATTTGGTGTTATCGCTATTGAATGCGGGTGACAAAATTGTGGCCCCACATGACTGTTATGGTGGCACGTACCGGTTGCTTGAGTCCCGAGCCAAGCAGGGAATTTGGCAGGTTAAATTTGTCGTCCAATCCGATCCAGACGCCTTGGCGAGTGCCTTGGCAGAATCACCGACGTTGGTGCTGGTGGAAACCCCATCGAACCCCCTGCTGCGCGTGGTCGATATTGCCGATATTTGCCAACAAGCGCATCAAGTTGGTGCTTGGGTGGTGGTTGACAACACTTTTTTATCTCCCGCCTTACAGCAACCACTTGCGCTAGGGGCCGACATGGTGGTGCATTCGACCACCAAATTTATTAATGGGCATTCTGATATTGTCGGTGGCGCGGTCATTGCAGCAACCAGTGAACTTGCCGAAACCTTAGCGTGGTGGGGCAACTGTATAGGAGCCACGGGCAACGCGTTTGACAGTTATATGACATTGCGAGGGTTGCGTACCTTAGGCGCACGGGTTAAACAACACCAGCAAAACACGCAAGCGGTACTCGCCTATTTGCAAACGGTTCCTGCTGTGCGCCAACTCTATTATCCGGGACTCACGACCCATCCGGGTCACGAAATTGCTGCCCGTCAGCAATCAGGCTTTGGTAGTATGCTGAGCTTGGAATTGGATACCGACAGTGACGGGGTGGCGCGTTTTATCGCAGGCCTTTCGCTATTTGCTTTAGCAGAGTCGTTAGGCGGTGTAGAAAGCTTGGTCACACACCCAGGCTCCATGACACATCGGGCGATGAGTGATGCGGCGCAAGCGGAAGCGGGTATCGCACCGACCTTGCTGCGCTTTTCAATCGGATTGGAAGATGCGGATGATCTCATCGCTGATTTGGCCCACGCTTTTGCGGCATTGGCCGCGTAACCTGAACAACGTTACGGCGCTGTTCCTTGCTTTACCCTGATATTTGGTTAGACAAAGAGAGACCTTGTCATGCATGCGCAATCGACGGAGACGTCCCCTGAAGCACAACGACAACTTCATAAATTTGGCGGCAGCAGCTTAGCGTCGCCCGCCTGCTATCGTCGGGTTGTCGATGTATTGACCGCCCACGCGGGCCGCCAAGATTTGATTGTGGTCTCCGCGGCAGGCAAAACCACCAACCAATTAATTGCTTATCTGGCTCAGCTCAACAAAGACGGTCGCCTCGCCCATGAAACGCTACAGACCTTGCGTGGCTTTCAGCAAGATTTAATTGAAAATCTTATTGATGGGGAAGACAAGCAGCGCCTTGTCGATGCCTTGTATGCTGACATCGCCACGATTGCGACCTTGGGTGAGGGCTCGCTGACTGACGCAGATAAGGCGCGTATTCAAGGGTTTGGCGAGGTATGGTCGGCCCGCTTACTGGCGAGCTTGCTCAGCCAGCACCAGCAACCCGCTGTGATGTTGGACTCACGTCTGTGTCTACGTGCAGAGCGAGCAGCGCAGCCAGAAGTTGATCGGGGAGCGTCTTGGCCATTGCTGAACAACCAGTTATCCCAATATGCCCACACCCAAGTGGTGATCACGGGCTTTATGGCACAAAACCAAGCGGGAGAAACCGTGCTGCTTGGCCGCAATGGCTCCGACTACTCGGCAACCATTTTAGGTGCCTTGGCCGGGGTGAGTCGGGTGACGATTTGGAGTGACGTGGCTGGGGTGTACAGTGCCGACCCGCGTCATGTCGATAATGCCTGTTTGTTACCTTTGATTCGATTGGATGAGGCGGCTGAGCTGGCACGTCTTGCTGCCCCTGTGCTCCATAGCCGCACCTTACAGCCGGTGGCGCAAAGTGCCACCGATCTTACCTTACGCTGTACGCATGCACCTGACAGTGGCTCAACCCGTATCGAACGTGTGCTCGCCTCTGGGCGTGGCGCAAAGATTATTACGGCGCTAGATGATGTCTGTCTGTTGCAGTTTGATGTCGCACGCGGCCTCGACTTTCAGGCGTTTAAGCAGGAGCTAAGCCGCACCCTGACTCAGCTCAAGCTGCAACCTCTGGCTGTCGATTACCGTGATGACCAGCATCGCATTCAATTGGCATTCAGTGCAGAAGTGATCGATACCGTGATGGCACAGATTCAGGATGCGGGTCTGTCTGCGGAATTGCGTTTGCGTGAGGGCTTTAGCATGGTGGCGGCAGTGGGGGCCGGTGTCGTCAATAACCCCGTCCATTGCCACGGCTTTTACCAACAGCTGAAAGCACACCCTGTCGAGTTTATGAGTGAGTCGGCGTCTGGGCTTAGCTTGGTTGCGATTTTGCGTCAAATGCAGACCCAAGCCTTGGTGGCGGGGATGCACGATGCGCTGTTTCAGGCTCAGCGCCGCATCGGTTTGGTGTTGGTGGGAAAAGGTAACATTGGTACCCGCTGGCTCAGCCTCTTTGCCGAGCAAAAAACAGCGTTGGAGAAGCGCCATGGTAAAGGGGTCTCATTGATCTCTGTGGTGGATAGTCGCAACCAATGGTTGGATTTTGCCGGTATCGATCCTAGCCGTGTATTAGACGGATTCGATGACAAAAGCGAGCCGTATTTTGATGACGAATGGCTTACCCGCCTGCTCAATCATCCCTATGACGATGTGATTGTGCTGGACGTCACTGCCAGTGCATCACTCGCATACTTGTATCCGCGCCTTGCCGAACATGGCTTTCATTTGATCTCGGCGAATAAAGAAGCGGGGGCGGCACCGGCAGAGCAATATCATGCTATTCAGCAGGCCTTTGCCAAAACTGGACGGCATTGGCTCTACAACGCGACCGTCGGGGCGGGATTACCCATTAACTACGCGGTACAAGATTTACAGGAAAGTGGCGATCAGATCCTAGCCTTATCTGGCATTTTCTCCGGCACACTCTCGTGGCTATTTTTACAATTTAGCGGCGAGGTTCCGTTTAGTGTGTTGCTTGAGCAGGCTTGGCAGCAAGGGTTAACCGAGCCTGATCCGCGTGAAGATCTCTCCGGCGCGGATGTGGTGCGCAAGCTGGTGATATTAGCGCGTGAGGCCGGTATGGCGTTAGAGCCGGAACAAGTGAAAGTGGAGTCGTTAGTGCCAGAGGCGCTGCAAGCGCTTTCTTTGGACGGTTTTTTAGATAATGCCAGCCAAATGGATGAGGTGCTGCATGAACGCTTAATGAAAGCACAACGCGACCGCTCGGTGCTACGTTATGTGGCACGTTTAGACGGCCAAGGTAAAGCGCAAGTCAGCTTAGAACCCCTGCCGATTGAGCACCCGCTGGCGCATCTACTGCCGTGTGACAATGTCTTTGCGATTGAGAGCCAATGGTATCGCGAAAATCCATTAGTCATTCGTGGTCCCGGCGCGGGGCGTGATGTCACCGCAGGCGCGATTCAATCCGATCTTAACCGTTTGATTGGACGTCTCCACTAGCTAGCGCATTTGTATTCCACGTTGACTAGGCTGCTCAATGATACGTTGAGCAGCCTTTTTTCTGCCACGCATCGACGGCTTTTCCACCATACTGATCCCGACGGCCTGATTCATAACGTTATGAGTTTTTTTCATTAATGTATCGTTGACATTCTCGCCGGATAACGCCAATCTTTAGACATATGGACGTCTAAACGTATAAACCAAAACGCACATCATCGCACACACCATATTGGTTGCAGGGAGAGGGTATGAGCTACACGCACGCTGGCCACATTGATGCACTGAATCAGAACATTGCTGACCTAAATGGCGACATTAACGTCTCATTTGAGTTTTTTCCGCCGAGTACCCCAACCATGGAGGAGACACTTTGGAACTCCGTGCATCGCTTAAAAGCGCTCAAACCTAAATTTATGTCAGTGACCTACGGCGCCAATTCAGGCGAGCGCGATCGCACCCACGACATTGTGAAAAGTATTCATGAACAAACGGGTATCGCCGCGGCGCCACATTTGACCTGCATTGACGCCAGTGAAGACGAGCTGCGTCATATTGCCCGCGACTATTGGCAAAACGGCATTCGCGACATTGTGGCGCTACGCGGGGATTTACCCTCGCCAGAGAAAAAGCCCGATATGTATGCGGTTGATTTGGTGCGCTTGCTCAAAGAAGAGCATGATTTTGATATTTCGGTCGCCGCTTATCCCGAAGTGCACCCAGAAGCGAAAAGCGCCCAAGCGGATTTAATTAACCTCAAGCGCAAAGTGGACGCGGGAGCCAGCCGGGCGATTACCCAGTTTTTCTTCGATGTCGAAAGCTATTTGCGCTTTCGTGATCGTTGTGTGGCGACGGGCATTGATGTCGAAATTGTGCCGGGTATTTTGCCGGTCTCCAACTTTAAGCAGGCGTCGCGCTTTGCCAAGATGACCAATGTGCGCGTGCCGCAATGGATGCACAAACAATATCAAGGTCTAGAGGATGATCCTGTTACGCGTCAGATGGTTGGGGCCTCGATTGCGATCGACATGGTGCGTGTCCTCAGTCGGGAAGGGGTGAAAGATTTCCATTTCTACACCTTGAATCGTGCCGAGCTCACCTATGCCTTATGTCATACCTTGGGCGTGCGTCCGCTTGCCGCTGTCTCATAAAAAAACGCCCACAATGGGGCGTTTTGAGGTTGCGTGTTGTGTGGTGTGCAATTTATGCCGAGCAAGGTTCGTGAGGCGCTAGCATAGTCAATTCGTCGCGTACCTCCTGTGCCCAAGCCAGCCAAGCGCGGCGTTGATGAATGGTACGACGCAAGGCTAAACGCAGCAGGCGCTGCTGATTGGTAAGCGGGCTGGCTTGACCAAATTCGCGTTGCTCAATCATGGCGTAATGGTTGAGGAGTTGCTGCGATTCGGCAATTAACTGATTAACATGACCTAGCATGGGGGATGGGTCGAGCACCTCACAGCTCAACAGACGTGCGACATACTCATCCCGTTCGGGGGCAAGTTTTGGCTCACTGAGTAGCCAAGTTTGCAACATGTCAGTGCCGATTGGCGTAATGGCATAGACCTTGCGATCGGGCTTACCCATCTGTGGCTCCAAGCGGCAGCTCACCGCCCCTTTTTCTGCGAGCTTGGTAAGCTCGCGATACACTTGCTGATGGCTGGCTTTCCATACATAGCTAATGCTAGTGGAAAACGCCTTGGTAATATCGTAACCCGTGGCCTCGCAGTTGCTTAGCACCGTCAGTATTACATGGGGTAGTGACATCTCTTCTATCCACAATTAGTCGTACAACAATAGGTCGCCCGGAATGCGATAACCTTCTTTGGGTTATTTCGCCAAACTCAAGGCCTGCTCAAGGTCGGCAATGATGTCATCAATATGCTCAATGCCGACACAAAGACGGATCATTTCTGGTGTGACGCCGGCCGCGGCCTGCTCCTGCTCGTTTAACTGACGATGAGTGGTCGAAGCAGGATGACACGCGAGCGACTTGGCATCGCCAATGTTCACCAGACGTTTAAATAAATTCAGTGCATCGTAAAAGCGCACACCCTCATCAAAGCCACCTTTCAAGCCAAACGACAACAGTGACGCGGGCAATCCACCACGGATCAGCGTTTGGGCGCGCGAATAATGCGGATGCGTTTCAAGGCCGGCATAGTTCACCCACGCCACGGCAGGGTGATTGGCTAGGTAATCGGCCACGGCTTTGGCGTTCTCGCAATGGCGCTCCATACGCAGGCTCAAGGTTTCTAACCCTTGCATCAACATAAAAGCGTTCATCGGCGAGAGTGCCGCGCCACTGTTACGTAGCGGCACCGTACGTGCGCGGGCAATAAATGCGGCTGGGCCAAATGTCTCACTATAAACCACGCCGTGATAGGCAGGCTCCGGTTGTGAGAATTGCGGGAATCGGGCTTGATGTGCTACCCAGTCAAAGGTGCCGCCATCGACAATCATACCGCCAAGGGTGGTGCCATGACCGCCAATGTACTTGGTGAGTGAGTGCACCACGATATCGGCCCCATGCTCAATCGGTTTACACAAAACCGGTGTGGCCACGGTATTGTCGACCACCAACGGAACCCCATGCGCATGGGCAACCTTGGCTAAGCCTTCAATGTCGGCGATATTGCCGGCCGGGTTGCCAATCGACTCGCAATAGACCGCTTTGGTGTTGTCATCAATCAGCGCCTCAATCGCACTGGCGTCGTCACTCGCGGCAAAACGCACCTCGATGCCTTGCTCGGGGAGCATGTGGGCAAACAAGGTATAGGTGCCACCGTAAAGCTGTGGTGTGGCGACGATGTTATCACCGGCTTTGGCGAGGGTTTGAATCGCATAGGTGATGGCCGCCGCACCGGCACTGACACACAGTCCCGCAATACCGCCTTCTAATGCCGCCACCCGTTGCTCCAACACGTCGTTGGTCGGGTTCATTATCCGTGAGTAGATATTGCCCGGCACATCAAGATTAAACAGGTCAGCACCATGTTGCGCATTGTCAAACTCGTAAGCGACGGTTTGATAGATGGGCGTTGCCACCGATTTGGTGGTGGGGTCGGTCTGGTAGCCGTGATGAATCGAGAGGGTTTCGTCTTTCATGGCAATTCCTTTGCGTTGTTGGGTCGCGTCAGTGCGGCCTTCAATAGTAATAATATTATCAATGCAACAGCAAGCATTAGCTGTGGCTTTGCATAAAAAAGTCTATGGTCAGTCTTTCCTCTGCGTCGTCTTTGTGCAAAAACAAAAAAGCCGCACCCTAGGGTACGGCTCTACTATCAAGGATTAACCGGTATTGCGCAGCCCCGCGGCAATTCCCGCAATGGAAATCATCAAGGCATCGTCGAGTGACTGATCGCCTTGTTCCGATTGCCGTGTACGGTATAAAAGCTCGGCTTGCAGCATATTGAGCGGCTCGACATAAATATTACGTAAGCGAATCGCTTCAGCGCCCCACGGGTTTTGCTCCATCAGGTTATCGCTATTTTCTACTGCCAGCACAACCTGAATATCTTGGCGTAATTGCTCACGTAAGGATTCACCTAGCGGCCAGAGGCTTTCATCGACCAAGCGCTGATCATAGTACTTGGCAATGTCTAGGTTGGTTTTGGTAAACACCATTTCCAGCATGCCGAGACGGGTAGAGAAAAACGGCCATTCGCGACACATTTCTTCCAGTTGAGCTTTATGGCCTTTTGCAATAGCGTGATCGATAGCCTGTCCCGCCCCCAGCCAAGCCGGCAGCAATAAACGGTTTTGACTCCAGGCGAAAATCCAAGGAATCGCGCGCAAGCTTTCCACACCACCGTTGGGGTTGCGTTTGGACGGGCGTGACCCCAGCGGCAGTTTGCCTAATTCAAGCTCCGGGGTGGTGGAGCGGAAGTAAGGGACAAACTGCTCATGGCCACGCACCACATCACGGTAGGCTTGGCAGGAGATGTCACTTAAGGTATCCATCAGCTGACGCCATTCCTGCTTAGGCTCCGGCGGTGGCAGCAAGTTCGCTTCCAAAATGGCGCTGGTGTACAGGTTTAAGCTGTTGACGGCGACGTCAGGCAGACCCAATTTAAAGCGGATCATCTCGCCTTGTTCGGTCACCCGCAAACCGCCTTTTAAGCTGCGCGGAGGTTGTGAGAGCAAAGCTGCATGCGCGGGTGCACCACCGCGACCTACGGTGCCGCCACGACCGTGGAAAAGGGTGAGATTAACCCCTTGCTCATCACATAAATTGACCAGTGCTTCCATGGCGCGATATTGCGCCCAACCGGCGGCCATCACCCCAGCGTCTTTGGCCGAATCCGAGTAACCGATCATCACCATTTGGAAGTTCTGGGTAAAGCCTCGATACCAATCAATGGCCAGTAGCTCACCAATCACTGCTTCGGCATTGTTCAAATCGTCCAAGGTTTCGAATAGCGGACACACGTCCATGCGGAATGGACAACCGGCCTCTTGCAGCAATAGGTGGACAGCCAGCACGTCGGAAGCGGTGCGAGCCATCGAAATGACATAGGCGCCCAAGGATTCACGCGGCTGCTCGGCAATCACTCGGCAAGTGTCGATCACTTCTTGTACCTCAGGCGAGGGTGACCAATCACGTGGCAACAACGGACGCTTAGACGCCAGCTCGCGAGTCAGGAAGGCTTGCTTGTCTTGCTCGCTCCATTGGGCGTAATCGCCCATCCCCAAATAACGGGTTACTTCTGAGAGCACATCGGCATGGCGGGTACTTTCTTGGCGAATATCGAGCTTGATCAGGTGCACGCCAAAGCATTGCACGCAGCGAAGTAGGTCAAGCAACTTGCCGTCAGCAATAATGCCCATGCCACATTGATGGAGCGATTGGTAACACGCCAGTAAAGGCTGCCACAATTGCTGGGTGTCGGTCAGGATCCCTTGTGAGGAGGCGCGTTCGCCTTTCAGTTTGGCGTCCAAATAGCTCAAAGTGTGGGTTAGCTGACTGCGCAAGGTTTTGAGGATGGCGCGATACGGTTCGTGTGCCTCGCCGGCCATCTCACGCACAGTGTCATCACACTGGGTCATCGACAGCTCACTGATCAAATCTTGCACATCGCGCAAATACAAATCCGCTGCTTTCCAGCGTGATAACAGCATCACTTCGCGGGTAACGTCGCTGGTAACATAGGGGTTACCGTCGCGGTCGCCGCCCATCCACGAGGAAATTTGTACCGGTTTGGCATCAATGGGCAAGTTAATGTCGAGGTGGCTTTCAAGCTGCTGATCAAATTGGCGTAAAAACGCGGGCACTGCTTGCCACAGTGAATTTTCAATCACCGCAAAGCCCCACTTGGCTTCGTCAAGCGGGGTTGGTCGCTCTTGGCGAATCACGTCGGTGTGCCATGCTTGTGCAATCAACTGCTCAAGACGTTTCTCCGTTTTGGCACGCTCTGCCGCCCCCAAATGTTCACTGAGCTCTAACTTCGATAAGCACTTATTAATCTGCACCAGGTTATGAATGGTGGTACGGCGTGCGATTTCGGTTGGGTGAGCGGTCAGGACTAACTCAATTTTTAAATCGGCGATCGCTTGTTGCGCGTCATTGGCATTAATCTCACCTTGGCTGACACGGCGGAGTAAATCGTCGATAGCATCCGGGCTGCACTCCAGCGCGTCGCATTGACGCGAGACGGTGTGATATTGCTCGGCGATATTAGTCAGATTCAAAAATTGGCTAAAGGCGCGGGCGACCGGAAGCAGTTGGTCAGCCGGCAAGTTTTGCAGCACGGTTTTCAGCTTAGCATGATCATCCTGATTGCCAGCGGCAGCCGATTTTGAGAGCTGACGAATTTCCTCAACTTTTTCTAAGAGTGCTGGACCATGGGCATCTTGGATGGTGTTACCCAGCAGACGGCCAAGCATACTGACATTGCTTTTTAAGGCAGAGTACTTTTCGTTCATAGCGTATCCATTCTGTAACAAAGTTACATCCTACTGTGACTGTAAAGAACCAATCTAGCGAATATTGCGCGATCGGGTCAACTTAACCGCAAATTAGCGCGAAAACTGGCCGCCGGATTTGATGCTTATCATAGAGCTACCCCAAAAGCTGAAAAAAAGTTTCAGCTTTCAGGTTTGCCATCCTCCCGAGGGCTTCTCCGCGCCCGCTGTATCGCGACTTTCTCGTGAATGGCAGTAGTGTTATTTGCATGGTTAGATGGAATTATTGCTCTAATATGAATGAATAGACATTAAAAGTGATTTTTTACGCTTTTTGGGGTTGACGGCCAAACGGGAATGCGATAAAAAATAACCATTCACTATTTATGAATAAAAATATTTTTTGAGAGTTGACCATGATGCCACTCGCAGACAAACACAACGCCCTTTCTGCTCGACGACGCTAGCCTGCTTTGCGTGGCTATCGGCTACGCCCTCGATACTCTGCTGCCCCGCAGCACGCCTTAAACACCTATAAAGAGAGACACCCATGACACTTAACACCATTATTGTCGGTGCCAGTGGCTACACAGGAGCCGAGCTTGTCGCCCTTGTCCATCGCCATCCGCAATTGCACTTGGCTGGTTTATATGTCTCGGCAGGCAGTGAAGACGCTAATCGTCCTGTGAGCGCGTTGCACGGTCAACTGCGTGGCGTGGTGGATATGCCACTGATGCCGCTGTCCTCGCCACAGGATGTCGCTAAGCAAGCTGATGTGGTGTTTTTAGCCACTGCGCACGCGGTCAGTCATGAATTGGCGCCGATTTTCCTTGCCCAGGGTTGCGTGGTGTTTGATTTATCGGGGGCGTATCGGGTCAATCAAGCCGATTTTTATCCTACCAATTACGGCTTTTCGCATCAGTCACCGACATGGCTTGAGCAAGCCGTGTATGGCTTGGCGGAGTGGCAACAGGAAGCATTATCGGCAGCGCAGCTGGTCGCCGTGCCGGGATGTTACCCCACCGCCAGTCAGTTAGCGCTCAAACCCGTGCTGGATGCAGGCTTGTTGGATAAACAAATGTGGCCGGTGATCAATGCCACCAGCGGCGTGACGGGCGCGGGGCGCAAAGCGAGCCTGACCAACAGTTTTTGCGAAGTGAGCTTGCATGCCTACGGGGTGTTTTCTCATCGTCATCAGCCAGAGATTGCCGCACACCTTGATACGCCGGTGATTTTCACCCCGCACCTTGGCAGCTACAAACGCGGCATTCTTGCCACCATTACCGCCAAATTAGCGCTAGGTGTTAGTGAGGCGGAGGTGAGGCAGGCACTGACCCAGGCTTACCAAGATGCGCCGCTGGTACGGGTGCTCCCAGCCGGCGAGGTGGCCAAGCTACAAGCGGTGCAATACACCGGCTTTTGCGACATAGGCTATCAGGCCGCGCATGGGCATCTGATCCTCACCAGTGCGATTGATAACTTACTGAAAGGCGCGGCCAGCCAAGCCGTGCAGTGTTTAAACCTTAAGTTTGGCTTTGCCGAAACCACAGCGATTGTCTAGGAGAAACGGATGGAAACGCCATTAGTGATTAAATTAGGCGGCGCGGCACTGAGCTGCAGCGAGACCCTCGCCAAGGTTTTCGGCGCGATGAACACTTATCGCAGTGAGGCTGAGCGTCCACTAGTGCTGGTGCACGGTGGCGGCTACTTGGTTGATGATCTGCTGAAAAAACTCGCCCTCACCAGTGTGAAAAAACAAGGCTTACGGGTCACACCAGTCGACCAGATTGACTATGTCACCGGTGCCTTAGCCGGGACGGCGAATAAGCTGCTACTCGCCGAAGCGCGTAAGGCGAAGATTAAAAGCTGTGGTTTGAGCTTGGCCGATGGCGGCTTGTGTCAGGTCAGCCAGCTGGACCCTGAGCTAGGTGCAGTGGGGGAAGCCAGCGCCGGTGATCCTAGCCTGTTGCAGGCGGTATTGGCCGCGGATTGTGTCCCCATTATTAGCTCGATTGGCATCAGTGACCAAGGTGAGCTGATGAACGTCAATGCCGACCAAGCGGCGGTAGCGGTGGCAACCACTCTCGGGGCGGAGCTGGTGTTGCTGTCGGATGTCAGCGGCGTATTAGACGGCAAAGGGCACTTGCTGCCTTGCCTCACCGAGTTAGATGCGCAGCACTTGATGGAAAAAGGCGTGATCACCGATGGCATGGTGGTCAAGGTCAACGCGGCGTTTGCCGCCGCCCGCGAACTGGGTAAACCGGTGGAGATTGCCACCTGGCGTTACCCAGAAAAACTCACTCAATTATTCGATGGCCAGCAAATCGGCACTCGGTTTAGCGCCAGTTAATAAGACGTATAACGACGCGACGAAACCGTCGAACCGTCACATCAGGATTTAAGGAGAGCAAGATGAGCAAGGTAAATAAAGTTGTACTGGCCTATTCGGGTGGATTGGATACCTCGGCCATCATTCCATGGCTAAAAGAGAACTATGACTGTGAGGTCGTGGCCTTTGTTGCCGACGTCGGTCAAGGCGAACAAGAGCTCGAAGGCATTGAGCAAAAAGCGCTCGCCTCTGGGGCATCACAGTGTTTTATCGCCGATCTGAAACACGAAATGGTGGCGGAGTATATTTACCCCAGCCTGAAAACCGGTGCGGTGTATGAGGGCAAATACCTTCTAGGTACCTCGATGGCGCGTCCGATCATTGCCAAAGCGCAGGTCGAGTGCGCCCTTGAGGTTGGAGCGGATGCACTTTGCCACGGCTGTACCGGCAAGGGGAACGATCAGGTTCGTTTTGAGAGCACCTTCTCTGCGCTGGCGCCGCAACTGAAAGTGATTGCGCCGTGGCGGGAGTGGGATCTCACCAGTCGTGAGGCCTTGCTCGATTACTTGGCCGCCCGTGATATTCCCTGCACGGCGAGCCTTGAGAAAATTTATTCACGTGATGCCAATGCTTGGCACGTCTCAACCGAAGGCGGTGTACTGGAAGATACTTGGACTGCGGCTAACCAAGATTGCTGGGTATGGACAGTGGCGCCGGAAGAGGCACCCAATACGCCCGAGTTTGTTACCTTAGGGGTGCAAAGCGGGGAAGTGGTCTCAGTCGATGGTGAGTCCATGTCGCCTTATGACGTGCTGACGCTGCTGAACGACAAAGGTGCCGCCCACGGGGTAGGACGGATTGATATTGTTGAGAACCGTTTGGTGGGAATGAAATCCCGCGGCTGCTATGAAACCCCGGGGGGCACCATCATTATGGAAGCGCTACGTGGTGTTGAGCAATTGGTGCTGGATAAAGAGAGTTATCAGTTCCGTGAGGAGCTCGGTTTAAAAGCGTCTCACCTGATTTATGATGGGCGTTGGTTTACCCCGCTTTGCCAGTCTATTCTTGCCGCGGCCAATTCTCTTGCCGCGCCGGTAACGGGCGAGGTGGTGATCAAACTCTATAAAGGCCAAGCGACAGTGGTCCAAAAGCGTTCAACCAATAGTTTGTACTCGGAAGACTTTGCCACCTTTGGTGATGACGATGTCTACGATCACAGCCATGCCGAAGGCTTTATCCGTTTGTATTCGCTGTCGAGCCGGATTCGGACGCTGAACAAACAAAAACAATCCTAATTAAAAAAGCATCGTGAGCAGTAAGGAGAGACAGCATGGCATTATGGGGCGGACGCTTTAGTCAAGCAGCAGACAAACGGTTTCAAGCGTTTAATGATTCACTGCGCTTTGACTATCGCCTAGCAGAGCAAGACATTGTGGGCTCCATTGCTTGGTCCAAAGCCTTGCGTTCAGTGGGCGTGCTGAGTGATGACGAGCAACAGCAATTGGAGCTCGCGCTCAATGAGCTCAAGTTGTCGGTGATGGAAAACCCGAAGCAAATCTTAAGCTCAGAGGCCGAGGATATTCACAGCTGGGTTGAGCAGCAACTGATCGATAAAGTCGGGGATTTGGGCAAAAAGCTTCACACCGGACGCTCACGCAACGATCAGGTTGCCACGGATCTCAAACTCTGGTGTCGCCAGCAAGGCCAGCAAATCTTACTGTCTCTCGACAAGCTTCAGCAGCAGCTGGTGGATGTGGCCAGTCAGCACCATGATACCGTGCTGCCCGGCTACACCCACTTGCAGCGTGCTCAGCCAGTGACCTTTGCCCATTGGTGTTTGGCTTATCTGGAGATGTTTGAGCGCGACACCACCCGCTTACAAGATGCGCTTAATCGTCTGGATACCTGCCCGTTAGGATCCGGCGCGCTAGCAGGCACCGCGTACCCGATTGACCGCGATGCCTTGGCACAACAACTGGGCTTTGAGCGGGCCACCCGTAATAGCCTTGACTCAGTCTCGGACCGTGATCATGTGATGGAAATGCTGTCTGCGGCGTCAATTTCGATGTTGCATTTATCACGGATGGCTGAAGATATGATCTTCTATAACTCGGGCGAGTCTGGGTTTATCGAGCTAGCCGATACGGTGACATCAGGCTCCTCGCTGATGCCACAAAAGAAAAATCCCGATGCGCTAGAGCTTATCCGCGGCAAAACCGGCCGCGTCTATGGCACCTTGTCGGCGATGATGATGACGGTCAAAGCCTTGCCACTGGCTTATAACAAGGATATGCAAGAAGACAAGGAAGGGCTCTTCGATGCGATGGATACGTGGCACGATTGCTTAGATATGGCCGCGTTGTGTTTTGAAGGTATCACCATTCACAAAGACAAAACCTTGCAGGCGGCGCAGCAAGGTCATGCCAATGCCACCGAGTTGGCCGATTATTTGGTGAGCAAAGGGATCCCGTTCCGTGAAGCGCACCATATTGTGGGCGTGGCGGTGGTGTCTGCCATCGAGCAAGGTTGTGCATTGGAAGCACTGCCGCTTGCCACCTTGCAGCAATTCTCACCGGTCATTGAAGACGATGTGTATGCCATGCTCACGATTGAATCCTGCTTGGCTCAACGTCGTGCACTCGGTGGGGTCGCGCCCGAGCAGGTTAGCTTTGCTATTCAAGAAGCACAAAAGCGTTTGGATAAGCGCTTTACCCCCAAAGTCACGGTGCGCTCGGCAAGGCTCACCGACCTCGATACCATCGAAGGCATGGTGGTGTATTGGGCGAAGTTGGGGGAGAACTTACCTCGAGACCGCCATGAATTGGTGCGCAATATTGGCCTGTTTGCGGTCTCCGAGCATCAAGGGGATTTGACTGGCTGCGGCTCGCTGTATATTTACGACTCAGGGCTGGCAGAAATTCGCTCTTTAGGGGTCGAAGCAGGCTGGCAGCGCCAAGGTCACGGTACCGCATTGATGATGCACTTGATTAAAAAAGCCAAGCAAATGGCGATCGAGCAAGTCTTTGTCCTCACCCGGGTGCCCGAGTTTTTCACCCAATTAGGCTTTACCCCAGTGTCGAAATCGCAACTGCCTGAGAAAGTGATGAAAGATTGTGAAATCTGTCCGCGCTTTCACGCTTGTGACGAAGTGGCTCTGACCTATAACATTGCTGGGCCGGCGACAATCTCAACCTTCTCTGCATTGGAGTAGGGTGACACTGTCTATCGCGTGACGGCGTCCGTGTCGTTATTGCGTCTCCCTAAGGCTGCGAGTGGATTAAGCCGCAGCCTTTTCACCTGCCTCTGTCATAAAAACTTCATCAAATTGAGTGGCTTACAAACTGTTACATTGTACGGTTTGTCACAGAAGCGTCACGCGCAATGACCATCATGCCCGCGTTTTCTCGTTAATGATGGAGATTTTGTGGTGAAAACAACCGTGACGGCCGCAGTGGCCTCAGCCTTATTAGCGGCAACTGCACAGGCGGCAGTGCCTCAACAAAACGATGTATGGTACCAAGACGCACAAGCCGCCTTGGCGGCCGCTAAAGCGAACCCACCAATTACGGGCAAAGCCAAAAACGTGATCCTCTTTGTCGGTGATGGCATGAGTGTGGGGACAATCACAGCGGCGCGGATTTATCAGGGCCAGCAGCAAGGACAAACCGGTGAGGAAAACCGCCTTGGCATGGAAAGCCTGCCGCATGTTGCACTAGCAAAAACCTATAACACTGACATGCAAACGCCAGACTCGGCTGGGACCGCGACGGCGATGGTCACCGGGGTGAAAACCAAAGCCGGGGTTATTAGTGTTGACGATAATGTCCAGCGTGGTTTTTGCAGTACCGCCAAGGGTAACGAAGCGAAAACTTTATTTGAAATGGCGGGCGAGAAGGGCAAGGCGCTGGGCTTGATCTCAACCGCTCGTTTAACCCATGCCACCCCAGCTACCACCTACGCCCACAGTGCGGATCGCAATTGGGAAAACGATAGCAAGTTACCCAACATTGCTAAAAACCAAGGCTGTACCGATATCGCTAGCCAATTTGTCGACTTTGATGCTGGTGAGGGATTTCAGGTGGCTTTCGGTGGCGGACGGCGTGAATTTATTCCTGCCGATAGCGTCGATCCTGAGGGCAAAAAGGGCAAGCGTAAAGATGGACGCAACCTGATTGAGGCATGGCAAACCCGTCACCCTGATGGTCAATACATTTTCGATAAATCCGGTTTTGATGCCATCGATCCGGCGACCACCTCACGCGTGTTTGGTTTGTTTGAAAGCAGCCACATGAAATACGAAGCGGATCGCCGTGAAAGCCAAGATGAGCCATCATTGGCGGACATGACCAGCAAGGCGATCGATATGCTTAGCCGCAACAAAGACGGCTATGTGATGATGGTGGAAGCTGGACGTATCGACCATGCTCACCATGCGGGCAACGCTGCGCGAGCGTTAGAAGATACGTTGGCTTTCGATGATGCCATTAAAGTGGCCTTAGCGAAAACCAACCCAGAAGATACCCTGATCATTGTCACCGCCGACCATGCCCACACTATGGTGATGAACGGCTATGCGGAGCGGGGCAATCCGATTCTCGGTTTGTCACGTCAAAAAGGGCGCTTGAATCAGGATGATTTTGGTAAAACCTATACCACCATCACCTATGGCAACGGCCCGGGTGCGGTCAAAGGTGAGCGTGAAAATTTACAAGAAGGGCAGGTGCGTGAGCTGGATTACAAACAGCAATCCTTGATTAAGCTCGGTTCGGAAACCCACTCCGGTGAAGATGTGGCCATCATGGCTCGTGGGCCGATGGCGTGGTTATTCCAAGGTGCCGTGGAGCAAAACTACATTTTCCACGTGATCAACGAAGCCACGGATCTGGCCGATTAATCGTCTGGTATGTCTGACGACCCGCGCTCTGGCGCGGGTTTTTTATTGCGCCGAAACGGGTAAATCACCACATGCAGCGTGAGTAGCACACTGGCACTACCGGCGGCGAATAACAAGGCAATCGACTCCACTTGCCGTGGCGTGTCGGCATAGCCCCACCACCAAAGTGGCCAAAGTAGCGCGCACATGGCGGCCAGTTGTTTCATACAACGGGTACAGCGTCCCAGTTTTTGTTGCCAAATCGCGGACTGACAGTATTTGCAAGCCATGCGGTGTCTCTTGGTCGGTAGTAGCGATAACTTATTGTGGCGCAGTGGGCCGCCGGATACAAAAAAGCCCTCCAATCAGGAGGGCAAAAAGGTAAGCAAGTGCTTGGGGAAGCAACAGGCAGTGCCTGTAAAGCGCCGAAAATCGGCGAAAAGGGCAGTGGATTAGCAGCCCGGGCCACAGTCCATACAGTGTTTGATCATTTCAGGGCCGAGTTTGAGCTTGGCATTTACATCCCGCAGCGCGGTACGTACCCCTTCTTCAATCACTGGGTGATAGAAGGGCATATCCAACATTTGCGAAATGGTCATTTGATTTTGATGTGCCCATGCCAACAAGTGGGCCAAGTGCTCAGCATTCGGACCAATCATTTCAGCGCCAAGAAAGCGGCCAGTGCCTTGTTCGGCATACACGTGTAACAAACCTTTGTTTCGCAGCATCACCCGTGAGCGGCCTTGGTTTTCAAACGACACCACGCCGGTTTCAAAGCAGCCGCAGGGACCGAGACGGTCGGTAATTGCTTTGTAGCTTTCGCCCACCATCGCAATTTGCGGGTCGGAGAAGACCGCAGAGAGTTTGCTGCGGCGCAATCCGGCACGGATATCTTTACCGCGGCCTGCGTTGTCACCGGCAATGCGCGCTTGGTCAGCCGCTTCGTGCAGCAACGGAATTTGGTTACTGGCATCACCGGCAATAAAAATGTGCGGTGCCGTGGTTTGCAGGGTGTAACTATCGGCAACCGGCACCCCGCGGGCATCCACTTTGATGCTGGTCGCGTCAAGGTTTAGCTTGTCGACATTGGGGCGACGACCGGTGGCGGCAACCACATAGTCGACCCAGCGCAGTTGGCTCTCGCCCTCTTTATCACGATAACGGATTTGCACCTTATCGCCTTCACGCACCATCTCTTCCACCTTGGCATCGGCGTCGAGATAAAACTCCTCACTGAAGGTTTTATCCGCATATGCCATGATCTCTGGGTCGGTCAGCGGGCCCACTTGGCCGCCGACGCCAAACATAATCATCTCGACCCCGAGGCGGTGCAGCGCTTGTCCTAGCTCTAGGCCAATTACACCCGGGCCAAATACCGCAACCGAGTCAGGTAGATCGTCCCATTCGAAAATATCATCATTGACCACTAAACGATCGCCAAGGTGATCCCAAGCGGACGGCCAGCTTGGACGAGAGCCTGTCGCGATCACGATGCGATCAGCATGGATGGTGGTGTGATCATCAACCATTAAGGTGTGATCATCTACAAAGCGCGCATAGCCGTCGATTTTGTCTTGAGCGGGAATGTCATCGACACTTTCCAGTACAAAGCCGACAAAACGGTCACGCTCGCGTTTCACCCGATCCATCACCTCACGGCCATTAATTTCCGTGGTGCCGCCGGGATACACACCGAAGCCGGGCGCTTTGTCGATATGATGCGCCGCTTCAGCCGCCGCAATTAACAGTTTGGAAGGCATGCAGCCAACCCGCGCGCACGTGGTGCCATAGGGGCCGCCTTCAATCATCACCACGTTATCCGTATGCGCTTTGGCTGCGCGATAAGCACCGAGTCCGGCGGTTCCGCCACCAATCACAGCCACATCAACCGTTAATGTTTTCATTGCTTTCTCCTGGGAAAATAACGGGCGGCAAGGGAGCCGCCCAAACAGCGGATTACTGATTCAGATAGGTGTCGAGCTCTTCACTGCCACCGATATGACGGCCACCGATAAATACTTGTGGCACGGTGGCGCGACCGCTCACTGCACGCAAAGAAACCGTGGTGGCGTCTTTGCCAAGAATAATTTCCTCAAACTGAAGGCCTGCGTCGATCAGGGCTTGTTTGGCCTTGGCACAGAATGGACAGCCTGGTTTGCTAAACACGGTGATCGAATCTTGCAGTTTGTGCTCAGGAGCGATGAAGCCCAGCATGGTGTCGGCATCAGACACTTTGAACGGGTCGCCCGGCTCGTTGGGTTCGATAAACATTTTCTCGACCATGCCGTTTTTCACCAGCATGCTGTAACGCCATGAGCGTTTGCCAAAGCCAAGATCGTTTTTGTCGACCAGCATTCCCATACCATCAGTGAACTCGCCGTTGCCGTCAGGCAGGACATGAATGTTGTCAGCGTCTTGGTCGGCTTTCCAGGCGTTCATCACAAAGGTGTCGTTGACGGACACACAGACAATGTCATCAACGCCGTACTGTTGGAACACCGGATATAGCTCGTTATAGCGCGGCAGGTGCGAGGATGAGCAGGTCGGTGTAAACGCACCCGGCAGGCTGAATACAATCACGGTTTTATTGGCAAAAATGTCATCGGTGGTAACGTCTTTCCATTGGTCGCCTTCGCGAGTACGGAAGGTAACTTGTGGTACTGGTTGGCCTTCTTTTGATGCAAACATGGTTTCCCCTTTTGATTTGGTCGTTAACTGTCAACGGCATGTGTCTGACTCGCCGTGTCTTGATGGATGTAGTATCGCGAAAGAAGATTGATAGCTCTAATCGCTTGATGCTATGGTTTTGATAGTTTTCTCCTATAGAAAAGACAGCAATGAATATTCGTGATTTGGAATACTTGGTGGCGCTGGCCGAACACCGCCACTTTCGCAAAGCGGCCGAAGCGTGTTTTGTTAGCCAACCCACCTTGAGCGGACAGATTCGTAAGCTGGAAGATGAGCTGGGCGTGAGTTTGTTAGAACGCACCAGTCGTCGTGTGTTGTTCACCGATGCGGGTATGAGGTTAGTACAGCAGGCACGTAACGTGTTGCGAGAAGTCACAATTTTGACCGAATTGGCCAGTGAACAAGGGGAAAGTATGACGGGTCCCCTACATATTGGCCTGATCCCGACCGTCGGCCCTTATCTGTTGCCGAAGATCATTCCCATGTTGCGCGACCGTTTTCCAGAATTGGAGCTGTTTATTCACGAGGGTCAGACCCAGCAGTTGGTACAGCAATTGGAAGAAGGCAAACTCGATTGCATCATTTTGGCTTCTGTGGAAGAAACCCAGCATTTGAAAGAACTGCCATTGTATGAAGAGCCAATGCTATTGGCGGTCAGTGAGGCGCATAAGCTTGCGGGATGTGCTGAGGTGGCGTTAGATGTCCTGCAAGGAGAGACCTTGTTAATGCTGGGCGATGGTCATTGCTTACGTGACCAAGCGATGGGATTTTGTTTTAAAGTGGGCGCGCGCGAGGATCAGCGTTTTCGTGCCACCAGTTTAGAAACACTCCGCAATATGGTCGCGGCGGGCAGTGGTATCACCTTACTCCCTCGCTTATCCGTCCCTGCACAGCGACGCGATGGCGTGGCCTATATTCCCACCACGTCGCCAACACCGACACGGCAGATCACCTTAGATTATCGGCCCGGTTCACCATTACGAGGGCGCTATGAACAATTGGCTGAAGTGATCCGTGAGCATATGGTCGCGGTCATGGACACGCCGTTAAGTGCTGAACCTACCGCATTAAACGCAGGATAAAAAGAACCCCCAATACTGGATATCCAACATTGGGGGTCAGTTCAATCGTTACGGATACTGTCGTTTAAAACAATGATTCGGTCTCCGTTTCATAGATGGTGCCGCTAGGCTGGGATGAGACGTATTCGGTTGGCTCTGTCCCTTTAATAAAGTACTCGAACATCGAGGTGTGGTCGGTTTTACGGGTGAGCAAACCGGTTTCACGATCAATGCGTACCTTCACGATACCCGGTGGCACCACCTTACTTTGTTCTGGCACATCCGCGAGGGCTTTTTGCATAAAGTCTATCCATGCGGGCCCAGCGGTTTTGGCGCCAGACTCGGCCCCACGAATTGGTTGCTGCTCGTCATTCAAGTTGCTGTTGCGGGTTGTGCGCCCTAATTCACGTGAGTGGTCATCAAAGCCCACCCATACCGTGGTGACGATACCCGGGCCATAACCTGTGTACCAAGTGTCTTTAGAGTCGTTGGTGGTCCCGGTTTTACCGCCGATATCCCGTCTTTTCAGCGCTTGCGCGCGCCAGCCGGTGCCATTCCAACCGGTGCCATAGCGCCAGTCGCCGCCGCCCCAAATATTGCTCTGCATCATTTCGCGCACCAAGAACGCATTGTGCTTGTCAATAACTTGTCTGGCGGGCCGTGGCGATTCTTCGCTGTTATCGGTCAGCAAATTCTGCTCGTTGAAGGGGTCTGCTTTCTCCATCGGCTTTTCGCAGTCATCGCAAATCACCGATGGGTTAGCACGGTAAATTTCCTCACCGAAGGGCGTTTCTACCCGATCGATGATGAAAGGCTCCATAAAGTAACCACCATTGGCAAACACGCTAAACCCTTGTGCCATTTCAACCGGCGTTAAGCTGCCTGCGCCGAGTGCAATGGCTTCGGCGCGAGGGAGATCATCACGTTTAAAGCCAAAGCGAGTCAGATAATCTAAGGTATCGTCCAAGCCAACACGACGGAGGACACGCACAGCCATCACGTTTTTCGATTGTGCCAGTCCAATGCGAGCACGCAGTGGCCCTTCATAACGTGGCGGCGAGTTTTTCGGACGCCATGCCACGCCTTGACTGCGATCCCAGCGGTTGATGGGCGCGTCATTAATCAAGGTGGCAAGGGTCATGCCTTCATGGATGGCCGCCGAATAGATAAAGGGTTTGATGCTTGAACCCACTTGGCGCACCGATTGGGTAGCGCGATTAAATTTGCTATGCACAAAGTTAAAGCCACCCACCAAGGCTTTGATCGCCCCTGTGGTGGGGGACATGGATACTAAGGCGGTATTGGCGTTAGGCACTTGCGCCAAGTGCCATTGATCGTCAACGCGACGAATCCACACCTGCTCACCGCTTTGTAAAATATCACTGGCGTGTTTGGGCGCGGGGCCTTGACGATTATCGGTAATGTAAGGGCGCGCCCAGTCCATCCCCGCCCAACCAAGTGTAATTTCTTGGCCATTAGGACCAATCACTAAGGCGGATTGGTCACTCACTTCGGTCACGATGGCAGGCTCTAGTTGGCCATAGCTAGGCTGCTTGGCAAGATAATCGACAATACGCTGGTGTTGCCAACGGTCGCTTGCGGCTTGCCATAAGGTGGCGACTGGACCGCGGAAGCCGTGGCGACGATCGTAAGCAAGGATGTTATCCATCGCCGCATCATTGGCCGCGCGTTGCATATCGGAGTCCACACTGGTGTATATGCGAATGCCCGATGTGTAAGCATCGTCGCCAAAGTGTTCTACCGCCCATGCACGCGCCATTTCTGCGACATAAGGCGCATCGAGCTCAATTTCAGCACCGTGATAACGCGCGACAATCGGCTCATTTTTCGCTTGGCTATACTCGGCCTGCGAAATGTAGCCTTCTTTGAGCATGCGAGCCAGCACCACGTTACGGCGCTCAGTAGCACGAGACAGGGAGTACAACGGGTTCATGGTGGATGGCGCTTTAGGGAGGCCGACAATCACCGCCATTTCACTTAAGGTCAGCTCGTCTAGTGTCTTACCAAAGTACACTTGTGCCGCGGCACCAACGCCATAGGCGCGGTAGCCGAGAAAAACCTTGTTAAAGTACAGCTCAAGGATTTCGTCTTTATTCAACAATTGCTCGATATGCACGGCGATAAAAATCTCTTTTATCTTGCGCATGATCCGCTTTTCGTTGGAAAGGAAGAAATTTCGCGCTAACTGTTGGGTGATAGTACTGGCCCCTTGCTTCGCACTGCCTGACATGGCTACTACCACGGCGGCGCGAACGATACCAATCGGGTCGATCCCCGGGTGTTGATAGAAGCGACTGTCTTCAGTGGCGATCAGCGCATCAATCATTTGCGGAGGGATGTCTTCCAGTTTAACGGGAATGCGTCGCTTCTCACCAAATTGGGAGATCAGCTTGCCGTCAGCACTGTAAACCTGCATTGGGGTTTGTAGCTCGACATCTTTCAGTGTCGCCACATCGGGGAGGTCGGGTTTTACGTACAGGTAAAAACCGAAAATTGTAGTGACTCCCAGCACTGTGCAAACCAGTGCAAAGATAAGCAGACGCTTTATGAACTTCACCTGAGATTTCCCGTTCTGTTGCAATTGAGCCGTTCAATAACCATACGTCAGTAGTATAAAGGCACCAGCAATAAAAATAACCCGCCGTGAAGGGCAGTTTTCTAAATGCTGACCTCACGCTGACGTTGGGAGCCTAACACGAAATGGTTCGAAATTCGGCAGTTTTAGGTATCGATATTGGCCGAGATACCATTCACGCCATTGCGGTTCGTGCACATCGACAAGGCATTCAGGTCGCAGGGCATCATGAGGTGCACTATCGCGCGACTGACGATCTTTTGACCCCGATGACCGAGATAAAAAAACGATTACTCGCGTGTTTACCTTGGTATCAGCGCTTGCGCGTTCCTGTGGTGGTAGGCGTGGATGAAGATGCGGTGATCACCAAGCAAATTACGGCACCGCTTATTGACGATGAGATTGAGCAAGAAGCCTTGATTGGCCAAAAGCTGAGTGCTGCCCTCAACATGGATACCGCTACCTTGTATTACGACTTTGAGGTCATGAGCGGTATTTCCGTTCAGCCGGGACAAGCCTGTTATCAAGTCGTGGCGTGTCGGCGTCATGCTCTCACTCCAGCCCTAGACGCGCTCAAGCGGGTCGGTTTATCGCCCTCGGTGGCGGACATTAACAGCCAAGCGTTAGTCGGGGTCTATCAAGCGATTCGGCCTGTTGCGCAGGCTAATCACTGGCCGCTGTGGCTGCATTATCACGGTGGCTTGATCACCGCGATTCGTCTTTATCCGGATGGTCAGGTTTACCAGCATCGCAGCCGTTTGGGGGAAGGAGAGCGCTACGAACACCGCGAAGAGCACGCGAACACCTTAGTACAGCAGCATGTTGATCAGGCTTGCCATCGTGCGCGTGAGCACAATCGACTCTTGCCCCTGAGCACCGTTTGGATAAGCGGCGTCTGGCCTACCACACTCGCGTCTGAGCATCTGGCCATCACACGCTTAAATCCAGTGGCGATGTTGGATCAAACTGCCTCCACCATCAGTGACGAGGCCAGTATTGCGTTGGGATTAGCGCTGCGTGGAGGGTATTCATGCGTATAAATCTACTCCCTTGGCGAGAAAAAGCGCGTCGCGTTCAGCGTCACACCTTTATGGTTCACACTGGTTTGGTGGTGCTGGGCGTGGTACTGGTGGTTAGTGCCGTGAACGCGGTCCAGCAGCACTGGCTGACTGAGCAACAGGCACGTAATCAACGCTTAACCGCCGGGGTGAACGATTTTCGTGCCACCTTACAGGCTTTCAAGCGCGAAGATAAAAAGCGTGCTGCGCTGCAATCGCGCTTACAACTGGTCAACGCATTACAACAACAGCGCAATAATGTCACCGCATTACTGAATTTCATTCCAACCGTGATGCCTGAAGGGGCGTATTTGAGTCGTTTGGCGCAGCAACACGGACGTGTCACGGTCGAAGGCTGGGTGACATCTAATGCGGAGATGGCAAGCTTGTTGGCAGCGTTAGAGCAAAGTGCATTAGCCACCGAGGTTGATATTGACACTGTGATCACCGAATCCGGATCGCAACGCGCCAACAAACGCTTCACGTTAAGCTTTCGCTTGACCGACTACGTCACACCGCAGCTACCGAAGCCCAAAGGAGTGCAGTCATGATCGCACCCTCTGAGTGGGATTGGCAAAAACTCCCCAGTGCGCCACTCGCCACCCGCGCTATCGTTTGGGCGGTGGTCGCGTTCGCGCTACTCGTTCTCGCAGCTTTGCTGATTTGGCTACCCAACCAAGAGGCGCTGAAGGCAGCGACACAGCGCGAAGCACAACTTAAAGCCGAGTATCGATTGTTGGCCAATCGTGTGGCGGCTCTGCCCGATGTGGAGGCACAAATGCGCGCGTTAAATCAGCAATATGCCACTTTGCTTGCCCAATTGCCGGAAGAAGAAGAGCTTTCGGGATTACTCGCTGGGGTCAATGAAGTTGGGATCCGTCATCAGTTGCGCTTCAAAACACTGAAGTGGCAGTCAAGAAAGCATGGCAGCTGGCTCGATGCTATTCCGATGACGGTTGTGCTGAGCGGTGATTATGCCTCTATCGGTGCATTCAGCGCGGATATTGCTGCCATGACGCGCTTGGTGTCGCTGCAAGATTTTGTCTTAACCCGTACTGAAACCGATGACATTCATGCGCCCTTGCTGCTGTCTGTGTCTGCGACCACATATCGTTATACCGGTGAACGCATTGCCACCGACAAGGAGGCCGTACAGTGAAGCGTCTTTTGGTGTTGTTATTTGGGTTGAGTTTGGTCGGCTGTGATAGATACCACAGTGATATCGAACGCTTTATGCAACAAACCCAAGCCAGTGCGCAAGTCACGGCGACCCGCATTCCCCCTCCGCCGAGTTACCAATCGATAGCCTTTGTCGCTGATCAGCGGGATCCCTTTGTGCTGCCAGCCATCAATACAGGTGGACAGGCTTCAACGGGTGACTGTTGGCAGCCCAATTTACAACGGCCTTTAGAGCCGCTTGAGCAATTTCCACTGGCAAGCCTTGCCATGAAAGGCAGCTTAACCAAAGGCGCACAGCAACAAGCCTTAATTGCACGTCCTGATGGCACCATCACTCAAGTCAGTGAAGGTGCGCATTTAGGCGAAAACCGTGGCCGTGTAGTGGACGTGAATGCACACCAGATCGCCATTGAAGAAGCCCTGCCGGATGGCTTGGGATGTTGGCAGCTTCGCACTGTTACCTTGTCGATGGAATCAACTTTGCCGTAGTTAGGATACCAATATGATGATACGCCCTTACCTTTCCCGCACGTTCTCGCAAAGCGTTCGCCCAGTCTGGCTCATACTGCTGGTACTGATGTTCAGCCTGGGTTCAGTGCAGGTTGCCGCAAAGAGTATGTTGACTGATATCGCAGTGAAGCGTCTAGATAATGGTGATGCTCAGGTCTCGCTGACGTTTTCTGATGCCGCGGTAACGGCTGACTTTCGTCAACCCATCCCTCAGCAAGTCACGCTACGCTTGCCAAATGTACAGCTAAAACAGGCATTACTTGCGGTTCTCGATACTCGCAGCCGTCAGACCCCAGTGACTGAGATTGAGACCTTTCAGGCCCCTGAGAGTGCTCGCATTGTACTGCGTGCTGAGCAGGCCGTGGATTTTGATTATCAGCAGCAAGGAAAGGTGTTGACCATCCGCGTCTCTGCGGCAAAAAAAGCGCCTTCTGCGACGGCCTTAGCGCAAAAAGGGGCGGCGATCTCGATTAACTTCCAAGACATTCCGGTCCGTACCGTGTTGCAGCTGATTGCTGAACAGAATGATTTTAACCTTGTGACCTCGGACTCGGTACAAGGCAATATCACCATGCGCATTGATGGTGTGCCTTGGCAAGATGTATTGGATGTGATTTTGCGTGTGAAGGGGCTGGATAAGCGCCAACGGGGACAAGTGATGCTCGTTGCTCCGAGCGCTGAGCTGATGGCACAAGAAAAGCAAGCACTCGAAATGCGTCAGCAGGCCGATGCCTTACTGCCTCTGACCTCAGAAGTACTCACGGTGAACTATGCCAAAGCCAGTGATATCGCCGCCCTGATCAAAGGCCAAGGCGAAGGGGTCAGCTTACTGTCTCCTCGCGGGGCGGTGTCGCTGGATGAGCGTACCAATGCGTTGATCATTAAAGATAATCAAAAGAACTTAGCCCGTATTCGCACCTTGGTTCGCCACTTGGATGTGCCGGTGAAGCAAGTTGAAATTGAAGCGCGGATTGTCACGGTTGAAGAGGGGTCTGTCGATGAGCTGGGAGTGCGCTGGGGGATTTTAAATCGCAACGGTTCAACCAGTATCGGCTCTTCGATAGAAAGCAACCTGATGTGGGACCGTAACATGTACAATTCCGATGACGAGGCATTAACCGGATCGGGCAATGATTCTCTGCCGGTGGACAATTTTTTGAATGTGAACTTGGCCGCCTCCAACCCTGCTGCGTCAAGTCTGGCACTACAAGTGGCTAAATTGGGCAGTGATTTATTGCTGGATCTCGAGTTATCGGCGCTGGAAAGTGAAAACAAAGCAGAAATTGTATCGAGCCCGCGCTTAATCACCACCAATAAAAAAGCGGCATATATCGAGCAGGGGACCGAATTACCTTATCTTGAAGCCTCTTCCAGCGGTGCTGTGGCGGTGTCGTTTAAAAAAGCAGTACTTAGCCTTACCGTGACGCCCCAAATTACCCCAGAGAATGAGTTAGTGCTGGATTTGAAAGTCACCCAAGATATGCCAGAGAAGTCGGTGGTGGCAGGTAAAGGGGAGGCCATGTCGATCAGTACCAAGCGCATTAATACGCAGGTATTGGCGCGGAATGGTGAAACGGTGGTGCTGGGAGGGATCTTCCAACACACCATGATTAACAAAGAAACCAAGGTGCCATTACTCGGGGATATTCCGCTGTTTGGAAATCTGTTCAAACACCGTCTGAAAGATCATGCAAAACGCGAGCTTCTGATCTTTGTGACCCCTAAAATCGTCACAGGGTAGGTTAGGTGTTGCCAAAGGGGTCACTGTCCTGAGATAATTTTTAGTCTGATCACGAATTATCTGTGAGGAATTGGCGCCTCGGGCTTTTCTACATCAAGCCTGCGGGCGGTGTTGTTTTATTTAACCGCGCGTAAAATTGCTTAAAATGGCTGAAAAACGAAATATCTTTTTGGTAGGCCCTATGGGGGCTGGTAAAAGCACAATTGGTCGTCATCTCGCTCAACAACTTCACATGGAATTTTATGATTCTGACTCAGTGATTGAAGATCGAACTGGGGCAGACATTGCATGGGTGTTCGACGTTGAGGGAGAAGAAGGTTTTCGTCAACGTGAAGAGAACGTGATTAACGACCTGACTGAGAAGCAAGGTATCGTGCTAGCGACCGGCGGCGGCTCTATCATGAGTAAAGAAAGCCGTAACCGTCTCTCTGCTCGTGGTGTAGTGGTGTACTTAGAAACCACTATCGAGAAGCAGCTGGCGCGTACACAACGCGATAAAAAACGTCCTTTGCTTCAAACCGATCAACCCCGTGAAGTGTTGGAATCACTCGCGCAAGAGCGCAACCCACTTTATGAAGAAATTGCTGATTATGTGGTGCGTACTGATGATCAAAGCGCCAAAGTGGTCGCGAATCAAATCATCGAGTTGTTAGAGCAGCACTAATCCCAGACACAGGACCCGACCATGGAACGGATAGATGTTCAGTTAGGGGCGCGTAGCTACCCTATCTCTATCGGCGAAGGGCTGCTGGCAGATGCCAGCTTGTTTGAAAACGTACGTTCGCGTCGGGTTGCTGTGATAAGCAACGAGACAGTGATGCCATTATATGGCGAGAAGCTGGTCTCGACGCTTAAGCAGGTAGGGGCACAAGATGTCGCCTGCCTTAGCTTACCCGACGGTGAAGCGTACAAATCGCTAGAAACCTTCAACACTATCAACACCTTCCTACTTGAAAACAACTACAATCGCGATGTGGTGCTGGTGGCACTGGGTGGCGGTGTGATTGGTGATATCGTTGGCTTTGCCAGCGCTTGTTATCAACGCGGGGTAGATTTTATTCAAGTTCCTACCACCTTATTAGCGCAGGTTGACTCGTCGGTTGGCGGGAAAACGGCCATCAATCATCCCTTGGGTAAAAATATGATTGGTGCGTTTTACCAACCCAAAGCGGTGGTGATTGACACTCAAGTACTCAGCACCCTCCCAGATCGAGAGTTTGCGGCGGGAATGGCTGAGGTAATCAAATACGGCATTATCGCCGACGCGCCTTTCTTTGACTGGCTCGATAGCGAAATGGCGGCGTTGACCGCTTTGTCACCCGACGCGTTAAGTTATGCGATTCGGCGCTGCTGTCAAATCAAGGCTGATGTGGTCGCGCAAGATGAAACCGAAGCCGGTGTACGTGCTCTGCTTAATCTGGGCCACACCTTTGGTCATGCGATTGAAGCGGAGATGGGCTATGGCAACTGGTTACATGGTGAAGCGGTTGCAACGGGCACCGTGCTTGCTGCCCACACGGCACAGCGTCATGGTTTGCTGGACGAACAAAGTGTGTCCCGCATCACTGCCTTGCTCGAAAAAGCGCAGCTTCCCGTGCACGTCCCTGCCCAGATGAACTACGATGCTTTTATTAAGCACATGATGCGTGATAAAAAAGTGCTTTCAGGACAGTTGCGTTTGGTACTGCCAACAGCGATCGGCCAAGCGCAAGTGGTTGCAGATGTTCCACATCAGCTTTTAGCCGATGTGATTGATGCCGGTTAACCATTGAATGCATGACAAACACCTTTGATACCTTGGCCTTGGAGCTGGAAAGCCAAACCCAGCTCTTATCACGCCTGCAGTTTCTTACCCGCTTTAGTTCTAACCTTATCCAGGTCACCGGCCCGACTGGCGCGGGTAAAACCTGGCTCAGTGAGCGCTATATGGAGCAATGGGCCGACGCGTCGGTCCACTCCTTATTGGTGTGTCACACGGCACAAAATGATGCACAACGCCGTGCTATTTTGCTTCGTCAAATTGTCAAAGATGGCGTATTTAATGAGGCCGACCCGCTAGTCGATAGCCTGACGATGATGCTCGGCGACAGTGGGTGCGATGCATTAATTGTCATTGATGATGCCCACCGTCTTAGCCCGAATTTATTGTCTGAACTTTGGGCACTGGTTTTACAGGCACAAAACCAAGATCATTGGCGCATCAATGTGGTGCTTTTTGCGTTGCCCGGAAAGTTGAACAAGTGGCTTCGTCAGGTGTCATATGGCCAAGGCCAAAAGCCGTTAGAGTTAGAAGTCTCGCCCTTAAATGAGGGGGAGGAAGAAATGTTTATCGATGTGTTGGCGGTGACCCGACGCATTGATGCGACCAAGAAAAAACAATGGCTGGCCAAGTTGGCCAATCAAACCCTCTATCCGGGCATGATCATGGGCAAGGACAATCAGGAGACAGGCACAGTGAGTGACGAGAAGAAAAAGCCCTCGCGTAATAAACCCTTTACCATGCTGGTATTGGCCGTGGTGCTCATGGTCGTGGGTGCTGGTGTGATTTGGTGGTACTTCCCGAGCCAAAGTGATGATCAGTCCTCGGGCATGGTATTGCCAGAAGGGTTAAAGAATCTTGATGACTTACTCCGCGAACAGCAGGGCGAGCCAGAGAGCGCCGTGACTGTTGGCCAAAGCACCGAGAAAGGCATGGACCAAAACCCAGCCAGTACTTCAAACCGCACCAGCCAGTCAGGCTCGGTGACTGAAGATACAGTCTCATTGCCAGAAGAGGTTAATGGCGAAGGCTTGACGGTTGGCCGCGGAGATGAAGGCAAACGCGTTGTCGTGCCTGATGACGTGGTCGATGCCATGATTGAAGAACAGGATGCGGGTGGTGATGGTACTGAGGCCGTTGACGAACCCTTGATCCCTGAGCTGGCACAAACACCGCCCACACCGGCGGCACCAGACAGCCGTCCAGAGCCTGCTGCTCCTCGCCAAACAGCGCAACCGGAAGCTGCATCTCAGCCAGCGTCCGCGAACCAGACCTTGCCGTTAGATGCCCAAGCTCTACTGGCGGTGCCTGCACAGCGCTATGCGTTACAGCTGGCCGCCTTACAATCCCGCCAAGATGCGGTTGATCTGATTGCGAACTATCAACTGGAGGGGCGTGTTCAGGTTTATCAAACTCGCCGTAATGGTGGCACTTGGTACATGGTATTGCTGGGCGATTATGAGAGTGTCACCGCGGCGCGTCGCGCAGAACTCACTCTGGCCGACAATGTCCGTGCGCTGCAGCCATTCGTGAAATCATTTAGCCAAATTCACCGTGAAATCAATCGTGCAAATGGGCAGTAAAATCCGCTGATTGATGAAACAAAATAAGGTACAATCCGCCCCCTTTCATATCGCGGAGAATGACAAGGGGCAATGAAAAAGCATCGCGCGTTTCTAAAGTGGGCTGGCGGGAAGTATTCGCTGGTCGATGACATTCGCCGTCATCTTCCCGAAGGGGACACGCTGATCGAGCCTTTTGTCGGCGCAGGGTCGGTGTTTTTAAACACCGACTACGACCGCTATATCTTGGCTGATATTAATCCCGACTTGATTAATCTCTATAACATTATCAAACAAACCCCAGCACGGTTTGTCGATGATGCACGCGCCTTTTTCTGTCAAGACTACAATCAAAAAGCGCAATATTTGCAAGTGCGGGAAGACTTTAATGCCACGCAAGATCCGTATCTTCGCTCGCTCTATTTCTTGTACATGAATCGTCACGGCTTCAATGGCCTGTGCCGTTACAACAAAAAAGGTGGATTTAATGTTCCCTTTGGGTCTTACAAGAAACCGTACTTCCCTGAAAAAGAGCTGTTCTTTTTTGCCGAAAAAGCACAACGGGCAGAGTTTGTGTGTGAAGGGTATGCGGAAAGTTTTGCCCGCGCGAAGCTGGGCGACGTGGTGTATTGCGATCCTCCTTATGCGCCTTTAACCGCGACAGCGAATTTTACCACTTATGCCACCAACGGCTTTACGCTGGATGATCAAGCGTTATTGGCCGAGCATGCAGAGCAGGCAGCGATGGCGGGTGGGATCCCGGTTCTTATTTCAAACCACGACACCCCTTATACCCGCCGTTTATATCGTGGTGCGACCTTCAACGTGGTACGAGTCAAACGTACCATTAGCCGTAATGGGAATGGGCGTAATAAAGTGGATGAGCTGTTGGCACTCTTTGCGCCTCAACCCTAACAGGAAAGTGGCATTAGGTAATCATGCCGACAATGGCAAGCAAAGTCGCGACAAATACACCGATCATCACCACGCCTATCACGATGTACGCAGCAGGTGAGTCTTGAGCAAAATCGCGTTGACGGTTTTGCTCGGACTGCACACCAAAAAGCGCGGCAATCACACTTTTGATGACGTCCCAAACGCCTAATTTTGTTGTCATGATGCCTCCTTTTTTGTCGCTCTTATCCAACCCTAGTTGGTGGTATGTATTTTGTCAGCTGTTCAGGTAGAAAAGCGGGATCGAATAAGACAGCGCGAGCGAGATCGGGTAGAATTGCGGCGACTTTTTGGCAAGTGAGGCGACAACTATGACGGATTTTTTGATCGCGCCATCGATTTTATCAGCAGATTTTGCGCGCTTGGGCGAGGATGTAGAAAAGGTACTCGCCGCGGGTGCAGATGTGATCCACTTTGATGTAATGGATAACCATTACGTGCCTAATCTCACCTTTGGCGCGCCGATTTGTCAGGCGCTGCGCGATTACGGCATTACCGCCCCGATTGACGTGCACCTCATGGTTAAGCCGGTTGACCGCATTATTCCCGACTTCGCCAAAGCTGGCGCCGATATGATAACCTTCCATGCTGAAGCCAGTGACCATATCGATCGCACCTTACAATTGATTAAAGATCACGGCATGAAAGCCGGGCTGGTATTTAATCCCGCCACACCACTGCATTATCTTGATTACGTGATGGACAAACTCGACATGATTTTGTTGATGTCCGTGAATCCCGGTTTTGGTGGCCAATCGTTTATTCCAAGCACCTTGGATAAACTGCGCGACGTGCGCGCACGTATTGATGCCAGCGGTCGAGACATCCGACTGGAAATTGATGGCGGTGTGAAAGCTGACAATATCGCCGAGATTGCCCAAGCAGGGGCAGATATGTTTGTTGCCGGTTCTGCGATTTTTGGGCAACCCGACTATAAAGCGGCCATTGATGAGATGCGCACCGCGCTTGCAAATGTAAATAGGTAAGTAGTATGAGCCTTCGTTATATTGCCTTCGACCTCGATGGTACCTTGGTCGACAGCGTACCGGACTTAACTCAAGCGTTACAGATGATGCTGGCTGACTTGGACATGCCCACCGTGACGGTGGAACAAGTTACAGGTTGGATTGGTAACGGTGCCGATATTATGATCCGTCGTGCGCTGTCGCGTCGTCATGATTTTGCCACTGACTTGGATGCCGATTTGGTCGCCCGTGCCCGTGAGCGTTTTAACTTCCACTACGACAATAACGGCCATGAAAAAACCGTGCTGTATCCGGGCGTGAAAGACACCTTGGCCGCGCTGCATCAGCAAGGTTATCAACTGGGTGTCGTGACAAACAAACCCGTGGCATTTGTGCCCGCCATCCTAGAAGATTTAGGATTAGCCACCTTGTTTACCGATGTGTTGGGAGGCGATAGCCTACCGACCAATAAGCCAAACCCAGAAGGGTTGCACCATTTGCGAGACAAGCATGGCTTAACCAATGCACAAATGTTGATGGTCGGTGATTCAAAAAATGACATTTTGGCAGCCCAGAATGCAGGCATCGCTTCTGTCGGGTTAACCTATGGCTACAACTACGGTGAACCGATTAGCGATAGCCGTCCTGACTATGTGCTGGATTCATTCAGTGAGCTACAAGCCGTGGTCGCCAGCCACCAAGCATAACGATTATATAGCAACATAACTACCGCCCGGTTGGGCAACGCGTAAAGGAACCTAATCATCATGAGTCAATCTTCAAAACCCATTGTACTGAGTGGTGTGCAGCCCTCGGGTGAACTAAGTATCGGTAACTATCTAGGCGCGCTGCGTCAGTGGGAACAGATGCAAGATGATTATGACTGCCAATACTGTGTGGTGGATTTGCATGCGATTACCGTTCATCAAGATGCGGATGCGTTACGCGAAGCAACCTTGGATGCGTTGGCGTTGTGCTTGGCGGTGGGCGTGAGCCCTGAGAAAAGTAACTTGTTTGTACAATCGCACGTGCCAGAGCATGCGCAATTGGGCTGGGTATTGAACTGTTACACCCAAATGGGTGAGCTGAACCGCATGACCCAGTTTAAAGACAAATCGCAGCGTCATGCTGAGAATATCAACGCCGGTCTATTTGGGTATCCAGTGCTGATGGCGGCAGATATTTTGCTGTATCAAACCAATCAAGTGCCTGTAGGTAATGATCAGAAGCAGCACCTAGAGCTTGCCCGTGATATTGCCACGCGCTTTAACAATCGTTACGGTGATGTCTTTACCATGCCTGAGCCTTACATTCCTGATGTGAATGCACGGGTGATGAGCCTGCAAGATCCAACCAAGAAAATGTCGAAGTCGGATGATAACCGTAATAACGTGATTGGTTTGCTCGAAGATCCCAAAGCCATTGTCAAGAAAATCAAACGTGCGGTTACCGACTCGGAAGAGCCACCGCGTGTCCATTTTGATATCGAGCAAAAGCCAGGTGTCTCTAACTTGCTTGGTTTGCTGTCCGGGGCGACCGGTGAGTCAATTGCCGCACTAGAAAAAGCCTACGAAGGCAAAATGTATGGCCATCTGAAAAAAGATACTGCTGAAGCGGTGGTGGCGATGCTCGAACCTCTCCAAGCGCGTTATCATGAGTACCGCGCTGATCGCGCGCTGCTCGACAGTGTGATGCAAAAAGGTGCTGAGCACGCATCGGCACGCGCACAGCAAACCTTGCGTAAAGTGTATGACGCAGTGGGTTTTGTTCCACGCGTGTAGCACACGAATATGACGGTATAAAAAAGCAGCGGCATAGACCGCTGCTTTTTTGATCAGACCGGAACCCAACTCTCACTTCTTATAAGTCCATCAATAGTAACTGTTTCTGATGCGAGCCAAATCACGCCATTCTGTGTATCCATCGTTAATAATGCGCGCGAAATTCGAGTAATCACTCAAACTACGTGAAGGAACAGGTATGAAAAAGCCACTGATGTGGTCGCCGCTAGCATTGATGATGGCGGGACTCGCCATGCCCGCGGCCGCCAAAGCCCCCCTCGAGCAAACCTACCAGTGCGGCATGACGCCCACCACGCCCATTTATGCGATCCAAGGTGACGGTGAGCGCAGCCCATTGGTCCCAGCAGGCAAATACAGCTCCGATAAAACCTATGCGGTACAAGGTGTCGTCACTGCGGTGACCCAAGGCCTTTATAAAGGGGTTTGGATTCAAGACCCTCAAGGGGATGGCAATCGCGCCACGTCCGATGGCTTGTTTGTGTACTTGCGGGACGCTGACGCTCTCAATTTGCAGCCCGGTGACACCTTATGTGCCAGTGGTAAGGTCAAAGAGTATTATGGTCATACGCAATTGGGTGTGACCGATAATCAAGTCGCTAAGGGCCCGTATTATGGTCCGTTGGCTCCGACTGCCATTCGTGTGGATCACGGTGAGTCGTTAAAGGATGCACTTGAGCGTTACGAAGGCATGTATGTGACCATGGACGCGGACAGTGAACTGGTGATCACCCGTAATTTTGGCTTTGACTACGACGCGTTTCGCAACAATATGGTGTTAACGCACCGCACCCCTTTATTTAAACCCACGCAACTTTATCC
>NZ_MUFN01000025.1:44037-68992 GCF_001996205.1 Salinivibrio sp. IB574
CGACTGCCATTCGTGTGGATCACGGTGAGTCGGTAAAGGATGAACTTGAGCGTTACGAAGGCATGTATGTGACCATGGACGCGGACAGTGAACGGGTGATCACCCGTAATTTTGGCTTTGACTACGACGCGTTTCGCAACAATATGGTGTTAACGCACCGCACCCCTTTATTTAAACCCACGCAACTTTATCCAGCGTTAACCGACGAAGCGAAAGCGCTTGCGGCGAACAATGCGGCGAATCAGCTTTATATCGAAAGTGATCAAAAAGCCAAAGACGGACAAATTCCCTATTTTCCGGGACTCGACGCTGAGCAAGGCTATTTGCGTATTGGCGATCGTATTGAGCATTTGTCTGGCGTGATGGGCTTTAGCTACGATCAGTACCGTTTAGTGGCGACCAACACCATTACCGCCGGTGACATTGTGCACCGTCACGATCGTCAAGATGCACCCGCGACGGTACCGAATACCGACATTAAAGTGGCCAGCTTTAACGTACTCAACTATTTTACCAGTGCCAGCGCCATTGGTGGTCCCGTAAATGTCACCTGTAAAGATCGCGACCATGCGGACGCCAAGCGTGGTTGCAACCGAGGTGCTAAAACCGCCGCTGAGTTTGAGCTCCAACGTACCAAGATTGTCAATGCCCTCCGCGCGATGGATGCTGATATCGTTGGCTTGATGGAGCTTGAAAACAATGGGTTTGAAGCTGGAAGCGCCATTGCCGATTTGGTGACCCACCTCAACGCAGAGTTTGCGGATCCTGCAGACCATTATCAGTTTGTTGAACCTAGCGATGCGGTGAAAAATCAGGGCGCGTTTTTTGGCTCTGATGCGATCATGGTCGGTATGATTTACCGCCCTGCAAAAGTCTCGTTAGCCGGTGACGCACAAGCGGTTGCTATGCCCGAGCAGCACATAAGTGGTGAAAACCCTGAGGGCGAAACGCGTGAGCTTAACAAGTATCAACGCGACAGCTTGCTGCAAGCGTTTAGCATTAATGGCGAGCCGTTACATATTGTGGTTAACCACTTTAAGTCGAAAGGATCAGGCTGTTATGAAGATTGGATCGCGGGTGAATTCGAGACGGATACAGCAGATTTACAAGGACATTGTAATGCTTTCCGTGTCTCCGCGGCAGTGACATTACGCGATCGTCTGCAGCAGCTGGATGGAGACGTATTGATCCTTGGCGATCTCAATGCGTACGCGAAAGAAGATCCGGTCCGTATATTAACCGACTACCAACGTCAGCCTAACCAGCGCGATATCATGACAGCCGCAGGAACGGAAATTCGCGGCGTACCTATGCATCCGACCGCACAAGCGGTAGAGAAAGGCCTGGGCTATATCAACCTCGCCACGGCGCGATTGGGTGATAAAGCCTATTCCTACTCGTACTCGGGTGAATTGGGGAGTCTCGACCATGCCATCGCCAGCGCTAGCTTGGCGGAAAAAGTCGTCGGTGTGGAAGACTGGCACATTAACTCGGTTGAAAGTACCTTGTTTGAATACAGTCGTCAGTACACTGGGGATTTGGTGAAATCGACCAATCCGTTCTCTTCGTCAGATCACGACCCTGTGATTGTGTCTTTGGCGTATCCGGATCCGGTTGTGCCTGTATCGGTTACCATCAATAACCGCAGTATTTTGCCGATTATTCCGATGCTGAATGGACAAAAAAGTCCTGATCACGCTTGGATGAAATGGCGCTCACAACGCACCTTTGATACGCAAAGCCCATTGGTACAAGGGCTGAAACTTGATAAAGATGATCGTATCGAGGTCACTGTGAAAGCGCTGGGTTTGATCCCCGTCCATTGTGGCAGTGCGCCGGCGAGTCAGCCTATGTCGGTCCGTTACACCGGCTTCCGTTGCCAACTACGTTAATTTAATTACTACGGGCAGTGGCAACACCGCCCGCGGATGACGCTTGTCAGGCACTGTGTTAGCATCATTCCGGTTTTCAATCGGATGGCGCAGCACAGTGCTTCTTATCATCGATAATTACGACTCCTTTACCTACAACCTCTATCAGTACTTTTGCCAGCTGGGCGTGGACGTGTGTGTTAAACGCAATGACGAGTTGGCTATCGCAGACATTGAGGCGATGGAGCCCTCCCATTTAGTGATCTCTCCTGGTCCTTGTACGCCGAATGAGGCGGGGATTTCTCTCGAGGTCATTCGCCATTTTGCCGGACAGATACCGATTTTAGGCGTATGTCTTGGCCATCAGTCCATTGCACAGGTCTTTGGTGCGTCGGTGATCCGCGCCAATGCGGTGATGCACGGTAAGACGTCTTTGGTCGAACATGATCATCAAGGGGTATTTAACCGTTTACCCAGTCCGTTTACCGTCACACGGTATCACTCGTTGGTGGTTGACCCGCAAACCCTGCCTGATTGTTTGACCGTGACAGCGACCACCACTGAGCCCGATGGTCGCCAAATCATTATGGGATTGAAGCACCGAACCCTGCCAATTGAGGGAGTACAATTCCATCCGGAGAGCATTTTGACTGAACACGGCCATGACTTACTGGCGAATTTCTTACAGCAATAGTTACAAAAAATAGCGATCTTTATCACTATTTTCACATTTCGTTTTTTCTGACGTGATTATCAGTGGCTGCAACCTTATGCAGCCATCACCGTCATCCCGCACCACTCATGCCTTACAGGCATCTCAGCCTTGCTGATTAGGCGCTTCTTTCGCCTCACACTTTGTGCATAACTATATCTCTAATCTGCATGGTATTTGTTATTCTGCTGAAAACAAAAAATAATCTGCTATTGCCGCGGTTAAAAGAATGTAAATACTATGCGTCATGGAAAAAACACAGAAGGATTGAGTGATGACGATGGACAAAAAAGTAGAACGTAAACTCTTTGATGAAGTGATGGTACCTTGCTACAACCCGATGCCCATGATCCCAGATCACGGCAAAGGCTCCCGCATTTGGGACCAAGAAGGGCAAGAGTACGTTGACTTTGCGGGTGGGATTGCGGTGAGCTGTTTGGGCCATTGTCATCCCGTCATGGTGGATGCGTTGACTGAGCAAGCTCAAAAGCTTTGGCACTTAAGCAACGTCATGACGAATGCACCTGCATTGCGTCTCGCAAAGCGCCTCACTGAGTTGTCATTTGCGGATCGTGTTTTCTACGCAAACTCTGGCGCGGAAGCGAACGAAGCAGCACTAAAGTTGGCACGCCGCTGGGCAAAAGAAGAACACGGAGAGCACAAAAGCGAAATCATTGCGTTTAGCAAAGGTTTCCATGGTCGCACCTTCTTCACGGTCACCGTGGGCGGTCAACCGGCTTATTCTGACGGCTTTGGTCCTAAGCCGGGAGATATTACCCACCTGCCATACAATGACTTAGCCGCGCTGGCTGATCATATCTCTGATCGCACTTGTGCGGTGATGATGGAGCCACTGCAAGGTGAAGGCGGCATTATTCCTCCAGAGCCGGGTTTCTTGGAAGGTGTACGTGAACTGTGTGACAAACACAATGCCTTGCTGATCTTCGATGAAGTGCAAACCGGTAACGGCCGTACGGGCACCTTCTATGCGTATCAACAATCGGGCGTCGCTCCCGATATCTTAGCCACCGCTAAATCACTGGGTGGGGGGATCCCGATCGGTGCCATGTTGACCACCGAAGCCCTGGCGGCACACATGAAACCGGGGACGCATGGCTCAACCTATGGCGGTAACCCCTTAGCATGTGCGGTCGCAGAAGCGGTGGTGGAAGAAGTGACCAAACCCGAGGTCCTTGACGGTGTTATTGAGCGCGAACAGTGGTTCCGCGATGGCCTAGAAGCGATCAACGATAAATACGGCATCTTCAGTGAAGTGCGCGGTAAAGGTTTGTTGCTTGGCGCAGCACTCAACAAAGCGTGGGAAGGGCGTGCGCGTGACATCTTAGTGGCGGCAGGTGAGGAAGGCTTGCTGGTGCTGGTCGCGGGCCCGAATGTGGTGCGTTTCACCCCATCATTGGTGATTACCAAAGCGGATATTGAAGAAGGTATGGCGCGCCTTGATCGTGCTATTGCGAAGGTCGTTGCTGCATAAGGCGGCCTTTACACTCGGAGGGATTTGAGATGTTAGTTATTCGGCCTATCCGTGCGTCAGATTTTGATGCACTGATGTTGTGTGCGGAAGAGTCCGGTCATGGATTTACCTCATTGCCGGTTGATGCCGATTTGCTACAAGGACGTATCAACAATTCGCTAGAGAGCTTTGCCAAGCATGTCACTAGCCCGGGCATGGAAGGCTACCTGATGGTGGCCGAAGATACCGAAACGGGCGAGGTTGCAGGCACCACAGGGATCGAGGCGGCAATCGGCCTCGATAATCCCTTTTATAGTTATCACTTAACCAAAGTGGTGCATTCATCGCGCAAGCTCAATGTCCATAACATTGTTGAAGTGCTGACGTTTGGTAATAACTACACCGGAGCAACGGAAATTTGCACCCTGTTTTTGCGTCCTGAGTTTCGGGGTGGCCTCAACGGTAAACTGCTTTCCAAGTGTCGCTTCTTGATGCTCGCCGAGTTTCCTGAGCGCTTTGCGGATGTGGTGTTTGCCGAAATGCGTGGCGTGTCTGATGATGATGGCAATTCGCCGTTCTGGCAGTGGCTTAAGGACAACTTCTTTTCGATTGACTTTACTTTGGCCGATTACCTAACCGGTATTGGTGCGAAAGGGTTTATTGCCGACTTAATGCCTAAGTTGCCGATTTACGTCAGTCTGTTGAGTGAAGAAGCGCGTGCCGTGATTGGACAGGTGCACCCGAAAACACGACCGGCACTGCGTCTGTTGGAGAAAGAAGGCTTTTCGTGTCGAGGATATGTCGACATCTTTGATGCCGGTCCAACGGTCGAGTGTTTGCGCCACAATATCGAATCGGTCCGCCATTCATTTAATGCGACTGCTAGCGTGCGTGAGCATAGCAGTGCTCAGCACTACTTAATTTCGAATACCGATTTTGCGGGCTTCCGTGCAACTGCGGCGAAAGCGGCACTTGATCCGGAAACCAATCACGTTGTGATTGCGCCAGAGGTTGCCGAAGCGCTGCAAGTTAAAGACGGCGATCGACTCCGTTTGATCGCGATGGAGGAGTAAGGATGACACATCAAACCGCAGGCCATTTGATCAATGGTGAATGGACGCCGGGTGAAGGCGACGTCATGACTTCGCTAAACCCTTTTGATAGTCGTTGTATTTGGCAAGGCAATGAAGCCACGAAACCGCAGGTTGAACAAGCGGTAAGCGCGGCACGACAAGCCTTTCTTACTTGGCGGAATACCGATTTTGCCGAGCGCCAAGCCTTGGTAGAACGCTTCGCTGAAATTGTGAAAGCCAATACCGACGATCTGGCGCGTACCATCGCTGAAGAAACTGGCAAGCCGTTTTGGGAAACCAAAACCGAAGTGGGCGCCATGGTGGGTAAAATTGCCATTTCGCTGCGCGCTTACCATGAACGTACAGGATCGCGGGAAAAAGACGTCAATGGCACGCAAGCTGTACTGCGGCATCGTCCCCTTGGTGTGATGGCAGTGTTTGGGCCGTATAATTTCCCCGGTCACTTGCCTAATGGCCATATTGTCCCGGCACTATTGGCCGGAAACAGTGTGGTTTTCAAGCCGTCCGAACTGACGCCTAAAGTGGCTGAACAAACTCTTGGCTACTGGTTAGAAGCCGGTCTACCTGCTGGGCTGATTAACTTGGTGCAAGGGGGCCGTGATACCGGCGAAGCGCTAGCACAAGCTCGAGGTATTGATGGCCTTCTATTTACCGGGAGCGCCAACACCGGACACATCCTCCATCGCCAGTTTGCCGGCCAACCGGACAAAATGCTGGCATTGGAAATGGGGGGCAATAACCCACTGGTTATCAGTGATAAACACAGTGGTGTGGATGCCACGGTTTATACCATTATTCAATCGGCTTACCTCAGTGCCGGTCAGCGTTGTACCTGTGCACGTCGTCTGCTTCTTCCTGAAGGGGAGGTGGGTGACAAGATCTTGGCGCGCTTAGCGGCGTGGACTAAAACGATCCGTGTAGGCGGCCAGTTCGATGATCCGGCGCCCTTTATGGGCGCACAGATCTCTGTGGCGGCAGCCGAAGGGATCTTAGCCACTCAGCAAAAACTGATCGATCTCGGTGGCAAGCCAGTCGTGGCGTGTGAACATCGCCATGATGCCGTGATCTCGCCGGGGATCATTGATGTTAGCGGGATCGCCGAGTTACCCGATGAAGAATACTTCGGTCCTTTATTGCAGGTGCAGCGTTACACCGATATGGCTGATGCATTGACGAAAGCGAATGATACCCGCTATGGCTTGTCGGCAGGCCTTATCAGTGACGACGATGGTGAATGGCAATACTTCCTTGACCATATTCGCGCCGGTATTGTAAACCGTAACCGTCAATTGACCGGTGCCAGTGGGGATGCACCATTTGGTGGTCCGGGCGCGTCGGGTAACCTGCGTCCAAGTGCTTATTATGCCGCCGATTATTGTGCCTACCCCATGGCATCGATGGAAGGCGAGCAGGTCACCTTGCCCGAGAGCTTTGCGCCGGGGATCACGCCTCTTGATTAAGGAGAACAACATGGATAGTTGCCAAGCGTTATTTGACAGATTGTGGCAAGACTACACCCAGCGTCTTTGCCCTTCTGCGCAGAAAGTGCATGGGTTGCTCGAAGAAGGCCAACCCCTGATCAATGATCACATTGCACTGCGCACCTTTGCACTGCCTAATGTAGGGCTGGACAAGCTTGCCCGTCCTTTTATTGCGTTGGGCTATGAGCCGAAAGGTGAGTACACCTTTGAAGCGAAGAAGCTCAACGCACGTCACTACGAGCATCCCGATCCCTTGATGCCGAAAGTGTTTATTAGTGAATTGATGGTGGGCCAATGCTCGACAACATTGCAATCTATCGTGCGCGACTTAGTGGCGAACGTGGATGATGATGCGCTGAAAGGGAGCGATTTTCTTCATCAAGGACGTTTGTGGGAGTTGGATTGGCAAACCTACAAGACGTTAGCGGATGAAAGTGAATATGCAGCTTGGGTGGCAGCGCATGGCTATGGGGCGAACCACTTTACTGTCAGTGTGAATCAGCTGAATAACCATGATAACTGTCAAGCGGTCAACGATACCTTGCGCCAAAATGGGTTTACCATTAATGAATCTGGCGGGGAGGTCAAAGGGGATGCATCAGTCTTTTTGGAGCAATCCTCGACGATGGCTGATCGCGTGCCGGTGCAGTTTAGCGATGCACGCCATGATATTCCGGGTGGTTTCTACGAGTTTGCGAAACGGTATCCGCTTCCGGACGGTGAACTTTATCAAGGTTTTGTCGCCGCCTCGGCTGATAAAATCTTTGAAAGTACGCATCAATAGTGGCGAGAGAAGAAAAGGAGAGCGATGCTCTCCTTTTTTGGTTGGCGGTGTTTAGCGACTTTCAATATCGAGCCAGAATTTATCGTCAATTGCCTGAGTCTCATTACTCAGATGTGGGTTGTCGACCCGAATAAACGTGCGCTCACCAATATTGGCTTTCTCAAAGGTCTCTTTTACCAGAGGGGCATTCTCAAAAAATTCGATGAAGGATCCGTCTTGATAGGCGGCCGCAAACGCATCGTTGAGCATGGTCGCTACCTCTGGGTTTTGGGGCGATACAAACAAGAACATTGGGAAGCGGTAGATCAGCATTAAGTGCGGATCAACCAACAGATTTGTATATTGAGGTCGCTCTGCCAGCTCGCTAAAAGGTTCGATAAGCGCACGCGGGAAGAGGTCGGCCCGTCCGGTATCGACGCCTTTAAAGATATTCTCAAAGCTTGAGATTTCTCGAACCCGAAATCCCGCCGACTGCAAGACCTTCACATCCGCCCAGCCTTGCCCTTGGATCATGGTCAGATTATTGAGCCCTGCTTGGTCACTGATTTGTGCAAGCTTGGGTTCGGTGGCTTGATTGGTAATGAACAAGCGATGGCCTAATAGACCCCGAAAGACTGGATAACGGATGGGAAGTAACTCTGACTCAAGGGTACGGTCGGCCCCGAGCCAATCTACCGTCAGTCGTCCTTGTTTCAGCATTTCCACTTTACGAGACTGAGAGCCAATTTGGCCTTGAAAGGCCTGTAAAGTGACAGACTCACCCGATTTTTCCGCTAAAAACTCAATCAAGTCGATAGCGTATAAATCGAGGGCAGAGCCAGCCCGTGGTTCTGGATGGACAATGGTGATATTCGCCGCAGCAGTTGAAGAAACCGCCGCGAGTAGCAATGCAGCAAGGGTTTGACGTAAGCTTCTCATAAACGACATCCTGTTAATCAGTTGTTAGATTGGTCGTTTTTGAAGTGTAGAACTTAGGTAATGAGTTTCCAGTCAATAAAAATAAAAAAACCGACGCAAAAGCGCCGGTTTTGTCGCAACACGCGAGGATTAGCGTGTGCCGTAAACCACAATGGTTTTACCGTGAGCTGAGATAAGGTTCTGCTCTTCCAGCATTTTAAGGATACGCCCAACCGTCTCACGCGAACAGCCAACAATCTGACCAATCTCTTGACGTGTGATCTTGATTTGCATGCCATCAGGGTGAGTCATGGCGTCAGGTTGCTTCGCCAAGTTCAGTAGGGTTTGCGCAATGCGGCCGGTCACGTCCAGGAAGGCAAGGTCTCCCACTTTCTGGCTGGTCACTTGCAGGCGACGCGCCATCTGAGAGGATAGACGCATCAAAATGTCTGGGTTAACTTGGATCAGCTGGCGGAATTTCTTGAATGAAATTTCTGCCACTTCGCAAGGTGATTTCGCACGTACCCATGCGGTGCGCTCTTGGTCCTCTTCGAACAGACCAAGTTCGCCGATGAAGTCACCTTGGTTAAGGTAAGACAGGATCATCTCCTTGCCTTCTTCATCTTTGATTAGTACGGCCACAGAACCTTTCACGATGTAGTACAAGGTCTCCGCCTTTTCCCCTGCATGGATCAGAGTACTTTTGGACGGGTACTTGTGAATATGACAATGTGAAAGGAACCACTCGAGTGTAGGGTCTGTTTGAGGTTTTCCTGGAACCATATAACTTATTTCCTCTGCATGTGTTGCCCGGCAACGACGTCCTGTCTTTGTCTGAATGGAAACCCATCAGTCCAATGCACAGAATACGAGGTCTTGGCGCAGGCTACAAGCTCACTGTATGTTAACAAGAGTGTATCTTTTTTCTATCTGGATTTCTTGATTTTGATCTAAGCCAACCGCCTAAAAATTCGGCAAAAATGTGGCTAAGATCACGACCTGAGAAGTAATACACGTTAAGTGCGCTACGGCGGTTAACCTATCTTGCCTTTCTCAATCAACTGTTGGATCAAGGGGCGAATAATCAGCTCCATTGCAAATCCCATTTTACCGCCGGGCACGACCAGCGTGTTGTGCCGAGACATAAACGCGCCACTGATCATTTGCAGTAAGTAAGGAAAATCGACGTTCTTCATACCACGAAAGCGGATCACGACAAAGCTTTCGTCGAGTGACGGGATCCCTTTTGCATTCAGCGGGTTGGAAGTGTCTACGGTCGGGACTCGTTGGAAGTTAATATGCGTGCGAGAAAACTGCGGCGTAATGTAGTGCAAATAATCATCCATGGAGCGCACGATCGAGTCCGTGACGGCCTCGCGGGAATGGCCGCGGTCGCGCGTATCGCGGACAAACTTTTGAATCCACTCCAAGTTAACGATAGGCACCATGCCGATCAGTAAATCAACATGCTGGGCGACATTGACGTCACCATCCACCACCCCGCCATGCAAGCCTTCATAAAATAATACGTCGGTATTTTCAGGCAGATCTTGCCAGGGAGTGAAGGTGCCCGGCATTTGGTTATAAGGCACGGCTTCATCAAAGGTGTGTAGATAACGACGGTATTTACCTGTGCCTTGTTCGCCATATTCTTTAAAAAATTGCTCAAGGCGTGGGAAGTCGTTGGCCGTGGGGCCAAAGTAGCTAATATGACGACCTTGTTCACGGGCTTTACGGATCTCAACATCCATTTCTGGCCGCGTGAAGCGGTGAAAGCTATCGCCCTCTAACCAAGAGGCTTTGATGTTCATCATATTGAACATCTTACGAAACGCTTCGGAGGTGGTGGTTGTGCCTGCGCCGGATGAACCGGTCACAGCGATGATTGGGTGTTTAGCCGACATGACGAGCCCTGTCATTGATCAGTCTGAATTTACACCGCAGCCCACAAGGGGAGGCGGTGTTACGGTCTGAGATCGCGCTGACGACGAATATCCACTGTCTCATGCAGCTCAGAGTATACAATCACGGCGTCGCCGGATTTTAATTGTTCACGCACTTGTTCAACTTTCTCAGCAAAGCTGACTTCCTGCTCACCGTAATCTGTCCCTTCCCGCAACACAAAGTGTTCAATTAAATTGGTCAAGGTCTCGGCTGGCACAGATTGCCATGGAACCATCATACTACATCACCTTTTGCTGACATCGGGATGGCACGGACGCCATCTCCGTACTTAGGTTGTGAATTAGCTCCCATTTTACCGAATTATGCGTGTAGGTGCAGTGTATCTATGTCAGTTCAGTCACAATTTATCATGACGAATAGGGGCATCAGGTGTCGAGTTGCTCAGCTATCCACGCGGGCACTGCCTCTTCCAACCATAAACGCGGTGCACGCCAATGGCCAGTGACAAACCCAACATGTCCGCCATGGTCAGTGAGTTGATAGCGTATATTGGCCGGTAATGGCGTGGTTGGGATCACCGCGTCGGTCATAAAGGGATCGTCTTTGGCATGAATGATGGTCAAAGGGGCGCGGATCGCAGGCAACACGGATAAGCCACTGCATTGCTGGTAGTAATGATGTGCGTCCTCAAATCCATGCAGTGGTGCGGTGACGGTTTGATCAAACTCGAATAAGGTCGAAATACGGGGCTGCTCGCCAGCTTGCCAGCGACCTACTTGGGCGTGTCGCGTAAGCTTATCTGACAGGGTTTGCCGCATCGAGCGGAGTAGGTACGCTTGGTAGACACGTGAGAACCCTTGCTGAATGCGTAACGAGCAGGCGGCAAGGTCTAAGGGGGGTGACACGGCGCAGCCACTGGAGACAATCGGATCGTCCGCATACTCTGCCAAATAGCGTACCAGCATGTTGCCGCCGCATCAGCCGTGGCATGATGGTTTGTAGATGAGGATTACGGGCGCTGGGAATCGGTTCAAAGGGTGTCATCAGCGTCTCCTTGCTCATCGTCTTTGATCACACTGGCGCGCAGGGCGGGATAGAGCGATTTGGCCGAGGGCGAGAGCTGACGGCAATAATACGCCAACGGCGAGGGCGACTCGGTCAGCCATGTTTGTTGATTCAAAGCGTGGATGAGGTCTTGTTGTTGGAACTTCTCGAGGCTGAGCTCGAAATTCAGCATTTTTTTATATTGTCCCGCGCCAACGCGCGGTTTGATATCGCGACGTAGGTTGCGGTAGGCAATCAGCAAATGCTCAGAGCGGCTGAGCGATTGTTTAAGTTGGCTGAGGCTCTCTGGGGCAAGGCCATAGCCATGGCTTTCCAACCAAGCCAGCAACAAGGCAAGGTTGACGTTGCCCTGATGCTGATCTTGCAATTTAAGACACGCCTGTTTGACGTCTTGCTTGCCATAGTGTTGCAAACAAAACTGCCACAGGTCGGCTGCATTCGCTTGGCCGGGAATTAGGCTTGATTGAATGCCGCCTCCATGGCTTCCAGTTCTTCCTGTCGCTCCATCCATTCTTGCTCTACCTCTTCCAGCGCTGATTTGGCATCAGCCTGGCGTTGTAATTGTTCCGCGAGTTGGGCTTTTTGGTCTGCGCCATAAATTGTTGGGTCGGCCAGTTTGGTCTCTGCATCGGCAATAATGGCAGAGAGCTGTTCGATTTTTGTGTCTAAGCTGTCAATTTTTTTACGAAGTGGCGCGGTTTTTTGGCGAAGTTCTGCCTCGCGACGCTTTTGTGCCTTACGATCGACCTGACGTTGCTGGGGGGCGGCTTTGTCATCGGCGTTTTGTTTTTTACTTTCCGCACGGTCGGCACGCTGTTGCTCGCCAAGCCAGCGATGGTAGTCGTGTAAGTCACCGTCAAAGGGTTGCACCGCGCCGTTGTCGACAAGATAAAGATCGTCGGTGGTCGCGCGCAGCAAAAAGCGATCATGGCTTACGATCACCATCGCCCCTTCAAACGATTGTAGGGCAAGCGTCAAGGCTTGGCGCATATCTAAATCAAGGTGGTTAGTCGGTTCGTCAAGCAGCAGCAGGTTAGGCTTTTGCCACACCAATAACGCTAATACTAAGCGTGCCTTCTCGCCTCCCGAAAAGGGGCCAATGGTCTCAAGCGCTTTATCACCCTGAAAGCCAAAGCGCCCTAAGAAGTCACGTAGCGTTTGCTCGGCTGTGGTGGGCGCAAGGCGATTCATATGTTGCAGTGGGGTTTCGTCAATGCGCAACGTGTCGAGTTGATGCTGCGCAAAATAGCCAATTTTTACCCCTTGGGAGTAACTGAGCTCACCGGCCATGGCTGGCAAGGTGCCAGCAAGAAGTTTGATCAGCGTAGACTTACCCGCACCATTGCGGCCTAACAAACCAATACGCGCGCCAGGGACCAGGTTGAGGCGGATATTTTCCACAATCGGTGTCTTGTCGTACCCCGCAGCGACTTTGTCCATCATCAAGATAGGATTTGGGAGCGCATCTGGGGTGAAAAAGGTAAAACTAAATGGATTATCGTATTGCGCCGGCAACACCTTTTCCATCCGCTCCAGTGCCTTAATCCGGCTTTGCGCTTGGCGCGCCTTTGAGGCTTTATAACGAAAGCGGTCGATGTAAGATTGCATGTGGGCAATCTGCTTTTTTTGCTTTTCAAACTGCGCTTGTTGTTGCGCCAGCTTCTGCGCCCGCATCTGCTCGAAGTCGGAATAATTGCCCGTGTATTCATTTAGCTGTTGATGCTCAATATGAATAATACGGTTGACGACAGGATCCAAAAAGTCCCGGTCGTGGGAAATCAGCACCAAGGTACCGGGGTATTGCTGCAGCCACTTTTCCAGCCACATCACGGCATCTAAATCGAGGTGGTTGGTTGGCTCATCAAGCAGCAAGAGGTCGGAACGACACAGCAGTGCTTGGGCAAGGTTTAAGCGCATCCGCCAGCCGCCCGAAAATTGCGTGAGTGACCATTGCATTTGCGCCTGACTAAAGCCCAAACCGTCGAGCAAACTGGCGGCGCGCGCCTCAATACTGTAGCCACCAATGGCATCCAGTTTATCGTGTAAGGTCGCCACGGCATGACCGTCATCACGTTGTTCCGCATCCGCTAAGGCCATCTGCAGTTCACGGTATTCGGCATCGCCATCAATGACATACTCGAGCGCACTTTTTTCCAGTGCGGGCGTTTCTTGTGCCACCCAAGCTACTTGCCATTGGCTAGGATAATGATAGCTGCCCGCATCTAACGTCAGCTGGTGGCGAAGCAGTGCAAACAAGCTGGATTTGCCACATCCGTTTTTGCCGACCAATCCGACTTTGTCGCCGGGATGGATGGTGGCAGAGGTATGATCGAGCAGTGGCTTGCCACCGCGCAGTAATTGGATGTCAGAAAAGCTAATCATGATTATTCAGTGCGCTAGTGTGGTTTGGGTGCGTCGTCGTTATACCAGCTTGGTGCGGGGATTGCCAAATTTCCCCGTCAGTCGGCCTAACTGGCGCGATCTGTGTTGTGTGTTTTGTGTGTTAAGGTTAAAAACAAGCATGAAAACTGACTCTTGCCGTGATAACAAGGATGCCTATGCCCAATGACAAGGATGCACATCAAGACCCCGCGTCGGTGTTGGTGATCTTTGCCCATCCCGACCCTGATCAGTCGGTGGCGAACCGACGTCTGCTTGCCGCTATCTCTTCGTTTCCGCATGTGACTGTTCACGATATTTACGCAACTTATCCCGACTTTGTGGTTGATGTGCACGATGAGCGCCGACGGGTGCAACAAGCTGATGTGATTGTTTTTCAACACCCGCTACAAATGTATTCCTGTCCGGCGTTGTTGAAAGAATGGATTGATGTGGTGCTAGGCAAAGGTTTTGCACATGGCGAGGGAGGCGATGCGCTAGCAGGAAAAACCTGCCGTTTTGTCGTCACTACTGGAGGGGCGGCTGAGGCGTTCACCAAAAGCGGATACAACAAGTATTCGATGCAAGAGCTTCTCCAACCGTTTGAGTTGACCGCCGCCCTGTGCCGCATGACGTGGCTCCCGCCGCTGGTCTTGCACTGGGCTCGTCGTGTGAGTGATGCCGATCGGGATGCGTTTGCGGAACTGTATGCCGATTGGATTCGTGATCCGCTCGCCCATGCGGGAGGTGAGCATGGAGCATAACTTGCTTTCCGCGGCCTTTATTTTCCTGTTAGCGGCGGTGATTGCCGTCCCACTCGCGCAGCGGTTAGGGATGGGCTCGGTATTAGGCTATCTGATGGCCGGCATCGTGATTGGTCCATGGGGGCTCGGGCTTATCAGCGATGTGGAGTCTATTCTCCATTTTTCTGAATTCGGGGTGGTATTGCTGCTGTTTCTGATTGGCTTGGAGCTAAATCCTAAAAAACTGCTGCAGATGCGCCGGCCGATACTGGGCCTGGGCGGCAGCCAAGTGGTGGTGACCACCTTGGTGATAGGTGCCGTCGGGGTGATGTTTGGTCTGACGGAACGGCAGGGCTTTATTGTGGGCATGGCCATGGCGCTTTCCTCCACCGCCATTGCGATGAAAATTATAGAAGACCAGCGCCTTATGCGCAGTGAATCCGGTCAAGCAGGGTTTGCGATTCTGTTGTTTCAAGATATCGCGGTCATCCCGATGTTAGCGGTGATGCCTGCATTGGCAGGAGGTAATACCGGAAGTTGGTTCGATGTTCTATGGATGTTTATAGGCATTGGCGCGCTGTTGGTCGGTGGGCATTTCTTGCTTCGGCCTCTATTTCGCTTGGTGATCATGAGCGGGGTCAGCGAGCTGTTTAACGTGGCAGCACTGGCCTTGGTGATTGGCATTGCGCTTGCGATGCAGCAGTTGGGTCTTTCGATGGCGTTAGGTGCGTTCCTAGCAGGTGTGCTGCTTGCGGAGAGTGAGTATCGCCACGAACTCGAAACCGCCATCGACCCCTTTAAAGGGTTGCTGCTAGGGCTGTTTTTTATTGCGGTCGGGATGGCGGTGGATCTCGGTCTACTGTTGGAATATCCGCTGACTTTGCTCGGTGCGGTACTTGCACTGGTGTGCGGTAAGGCGTTACTTATCTATCTGCTCGCGCGTTTATTTGGTGTGGCACCTAAAGCGCGCAGTCAAATGGCGGTGTTGCTTAGCCAAGGCGGTGAATTTGCTTTCGTGATCTTTACAGCGGCACGCGCAGAAGGGTTGCTTAGCCAAGAATTGAATGCCTTCTTGCTGGTGGTGGTGAGTCTGTCGATGATGACCACCCCCTTGATGCTTACCTTGCAGCAACGCTGGTTTGAACGCACTTTTAATGAACCAGAGGAGTTACCGCCACAGACGCAATTTGATCAACATGACGCGCGCGTCATCATCGCGGGCTTTGGTCGGTTTGGTCAGGTGGTCGGTCGGTTGATGTTTGCCAACAAAATTGGTGTCACCATCTTGGAACGTGATCCCACCCAAATCAAGCTATTACGCAAGTTCGGGTATGATGTGTATTACGGTGATGCGACGCAGCTTGATTTACTTCGGGCGGCAGGGGCGCAAAGCGCAGAGGCGATTGTGATTTGCACCGACTCGCCGGATGAAGTGATGGAAATTGTTGATCTTTGTCAGCAGCATTTCCCTAACTTAAAGATATTAGCGCGAGCACGAAGTCGGGTTGAGGCTTATCAGCTCATGGGCTTAGGCGTTGAAACCTTGTCGCGGGAGACATTTCTTGGCGCGCTTGATTTAGGTCGACAGACGCTAGAGTCTTTGGGAATGCACCCTTATAAAGCAAAACGTGCCGAGGTGTTGTTCCGCAAGCTAGATATGCGGGTATTGCAAGACCTCTTACCCCAACATAATGAAGATATGGCCGCCGCTTCACGCGTGAAAGAGGCGCGTAAAGAATTGGAAGAGATCTTTGATCGGGAAATGCGTGGTGATATTGAGCGCCACCAGAGTTGGAACCGAGATGAATAGGATGGAATTGTGAAAAAGCGCTTTATTGCCGGGGCGGCGTGCCCCAAATGTCAGCGTCAAGACACCTTGCGAGTTTGGCGCGAAAACAATATTGACAAAGTGGAATGTGTCAGCTGCGATTACCATGAGAGTCGGCTTCCGGATTCGGCACAGCAGTCACAGTCTGAAACCCCGCCGGCAGAGAATGTCATTGGGATCTTTAAACCGGAGTAGGGAATCCGTTATCATCGGCAGTCCATTAACCTTCCGGTCTCGGAGCGAGCATGAAAATTGCAAATGATGTGGTGGTCAGCCTGGCCTACCAAGTAAAAAATGAAGACGGTGCGTTAGTTGATGAATCAACAGCGCAAGAACCCCTCCAGTACCTACACGGTCACCGTAACCTGATCGTTGGTCTGGAAAAGGCACTGGAAGGTCGTGAGAAAGGCGACGCGTTTGAAGTGACCGTAGGTCCTGACGATGCATACGGTGAGTATCAAGAAGCCATGGTACAACGCGTACCGGCGAACGTATTCCAAGGCGTAGACCAAGTTGAAGTCGGCATGCGCTTTATGGCGGAAACTGACCAAGGTCAGATCCCGGTTGAAGTCACCGAAGTTGACGGTGACGAAGTTGTTGTTGATGCCAACCACATGCTGGCAGGCCAAACTCTGTCATTCTCTGTGGAAGTGGTTGATCTACGTGCAGCAACCGAAGACGAAATTGCTCATGGCCATATTCACCAAGAAGGTGGCTGCGGTCACGATCACTAATCAGTGATTAGCAACGAGAAAAGGCGCCGATTTGGCGCCTTTTTTTATTTCATATCCACCGTCTTTAGGCGTGTATCGACACCAGCGCTTGGCAATTAATAATGCGGCGGTGGGGTTTCTTCTGATTGGCTGGCGATGTTGGCCGGCGCGACGTCCTTCAGTTTGCCGACCAAATACTGAATTTGCACTGTCATACGTTCAATATCGCCTTGCTGTTGGGTGAGAGCGTCATTGAGCTGTTCTATTGTGTCTTCTTGAAACGCGACCTTGCACTCTAGATCGTCAATTTGTTGCTGTAATTTGCCAATCTCACTCATTTTTGTTTCTCACTGCATTAAGGGGTGTCGGTTAACCAAGCCTGGGCGATGCCCGCCGAGGTACCGGATATCACACGGCCGGTTGGGTCGATGGCGACATCATACACGACCGCGCTGGGAGGGCGAGTATTGGGTTGTGCCAATGCCTCCCAACGTCCTAGATTCTCACCGGTCTGAACATCCCAAAGCTCGACCCGCTGTGAGGGAGTACCGGTGGCGAGTCGGCGGCCGTCATCGGAAAAGCGTGCACTGGCATAAATCGCTTGGCGCGCAAAGATATCCAATTGACTGACTTTTTCACCGCTGGGTAAGGCCCAGATAATCGCTCGATTGCTGCCATCCGAGACAAAGGCATACTTTCCTTCCCGTTGCAGCGCCACTTGCTTCACCCGTTGGTCATAAGGAAAGTCGTTGATAATTTGCCCGGAATTAGTGTCCCAAAAATAGGCATGATGGTCATTGCCCCCTGAGAGGACGTAAGCGCCGTTCGGGGAAATGGCGACCGCATTGACTTTATCGCGATGGGCAAGGAACTCTAAGCGTCTTCCTGTGCCTAAGTCGATGAATAGCGCTTTGCCGTCCGACATCGCGAGGACCACTTTTTGGCCGTTGTTGCTGATAGCCGCATCACGGATAATGCCTTCAGAGACCGACCACAAGCCCTCGGCTTGGCTCCAGGCAAGATCCCAGACAGCAAAATTTTGTGCGGTCGCGGTGATGGCATAGCGTTTATTGTCGGAGATATGGCTGACCACCACAGGGTTCGCATTGGGATCTTGGGGCCCAAGATCCGCCAGCTTTTGGTTGGTGACCAGATCCCACAGCACAATGTCGGTTTCTTCGGAGGCGAGCAGCGCAAATCGCCCGTCTCTACTCAGGCTAAAGCTGGTGGCGCCTTCAGGATGGATTGACCAACGCTGGGCTTCTTTGCCAGACTGCCAACAGCCAGTTAGCATGATGGCGATGAGAAAAATGCAAACAATGTGGCGAATTTTGGGCATGATGCTTGAGTTCCGAAACGTGCAGCCATATAACCACGAGTATATTGATAGAATCAGGCTTTCGCATTGTTGATGCGTCAGTGACAACCATACGAGGATTTATCCTTACCATCAACGGAGTACCCAATGAAATCAGTAATGAAGATGTCGCTACTCGCGGCAACCGTTGCCCTTGCCGTCGGCTGTCAACAAGACGACGCCAACGTCGAGCAGACGAACCAAGCCGCTGAGCAGGCGCAAGCGGAAGCGTCGTTTGCTAATGATGACGACAAGGCAGCCTACGCGATTGGTGCGTCTTTAGCGCAATACCTCAACGCCAACCTAGAGCAACAAGCCGACATTGGTTTGGATTTAGATAAAGAGTTGGTATTGCAAGGGGTGCAGGACGTCTTTAATGGCGAATCCAAGCTGACCGACGAGCAAGCGCAAGCGGCACTGCAGTCACTCGATCAACGCGTGACTGAGCTGGCCCAGCAACAAGCCAAAGAAAAAGCAGAAGCTGCGCTGGCTGACGGTGAAAAGTATCGCACTGAATTTGCGAGCCAAGAGGGCGTGAAAGAAACCGAATCTGGCTTGTTATACAAAGTGGATAGCTTAGGTGACGGTAAAAAACCCGCGGCGGAAGACACTGTGGTGGTGCACTATAAAGGCACCCTGACAGATGGTACCCAATTTGATAGCTCTTACGATCGTGGCGAGCCAGCAACCTTCCCGCTTAATCGTGTGATCCCAGGTTGGACCGAAGGGGTGCAGCTGATGCCAGTTGGATCTAAATTTACCTTCGTGATCCCGCCAGAGCTGGCTTACGGTGACCAAGATACGGCGTCCATTCCTGCGAACTCAACGCTTGTGTTTGATGTTGAGCTACTGGAAATCAAAGACGATGCCAACAAAGAGAAGGCGAGTGAAGGGTAAACCCGACGCTTGTTTTCGCGCCAAAATGCCTCGGCTTTGCCGGGGCTTTTGCTTTTTTAGGGCCGGATTCTGTTAAACTTGGCTGAGATAAACACAGATTCACTGTCGAATAAGGATAGGCGTACGTGGTACCGACAGAGCATTTTGGCGCAGAAATCATGACAGAAAGCGAGCTCATTGAGCCGAATCCATTTACTGCGCAAGACAGTGTGATTTTACACTCTTATGCCGCGGTCGTAGACGGCTTGGCTGCGCTGATTGGCGAGCATTGTGAAATCGTACTGCACTCGCTAGAAGACTTGAACAAGTCAGCAATCAAAATTGCCAATGGTGAAAACACCGGTCGCCAAGTGGGGTCTCCCATCACGGATTTGGCCTTACGGATGTTGCGGGACATTGAAGGGTCTGAGCGTAATTTTTCTCGCGCCTACTTTACGCGCGCGAAAAGCGGCACCTTAATGAAATCGATCACGGTTGCCATCCGCAATGGTGAAAGCCGCATTATCGGGCTGTTATGTATCAATATAAACTTGGATGCCCCTTTCTCTCAGGTGCTGCAAGCGTTTATGCCTGATGATCAAGCCAAGCAAGCCGCGTCATCGGTTAACTTTGCCAGTGATGTAGAAGAGCTGGTGGACCAAACCGTTGAGCGTACCATTGAAGAAGTCAACGCGGATAAAAGTGTGTCTAATAACACCAAAAACCGCCAAATTGTGATGGCGCTTTATGATAAAGGGATCTTTGATATCAAAGATGCTATTCATCGTGTCGCTGATAGACTCAACATATCGAAGCACACTGTGTATCTTTACGTGCGCCAACGTAAAACGGGAGATGGGGAAAAATGAGCCTCAATTACGTACTCGTGGTCTCAGAGCCGGCTTATGGGACGCAACTTGCGCGTACGGCCTATCAGTTTGCGTGTGCGGCCATTGCCAATGGGCACAGTGTCAGCAAAGTGTTTTTCTACCAAGATGGTGTATTAAACGGGGCTGCGACAACGGTGCCTGCGAATGACGAATTTGACTTGGTTAATGCATGGCAGACTTTGGCCAATGAACATCAGGTACAACTCGAAACCTGTGTGGCTGCCGCATTACGCCGCGGTATTGTGAGCGAGCAAGAAGCGACGCAGCATGGCTTGTCACAAGCGAACCTAGCAGATGGGTATCAACAAGCCGGTCTCGGAGCCTTGGCAGAAGCCTTGTTGACTGCTGATCGTGTACTGCAATTTTAAGAGGACGTATGCAACTCGGGTTTGTTTTTTCAACCGCACCGCATGGTTCAGCGAGCGGACGTGAGGGGTTAGACGCGCTGTTAGCGACATCCGCTTTTTGCGAAACGATTAGCGTGTTCTTCATTGGCGATGGGGTGATGCAATTGATTGATGGGCAGCGCCCAAGCGCAGTGCTGAGTCGCGATTATATTGCCAGCTTTAAAATGCTACCGCTGTGTGATGTAGAAGATATCTATATTTGCCAAGCGTCACTGGTGGCGAGAGGCATGGGTGATGCGGCGCGTGTGTTGACGGGCGAAGTGCTGGAACGTGAGCATATTCAGGCAAAGCTCGCTCGCTGCGATCGCATTCTGCATTTTTAAGAGAGTCAGATGCTACATATTATCAAATCGTCCCCTTATGCAACGCATGCGCTGTCGCACTGTTTGGCGTATGCCACTCCTGACAGTGTCATTGTCTTGATCAATGATGCTGTCCTCGGCGCACTGGCCGATAGCCCACTGGGTGCGGCGCTCTTTACAGATAACCGTTCGGTTTATGTGCTAGAAGAAGATGTGATGGCCCGCGGGGTGCAAGCGCATCTACATCCGCAAGTTAAACAGATTGATATGCAAGGCTTGGTTCAACTCACTGAGGATCACGTCACGCAAATGACATGGTGATCGACTAGGCTATCGAAGGATAAAAATGCCTTCCTTGCTATCGGTGAAAAAACAGACGATGCAAAGATCTCTGTATAAATCTTGACACCCTATAAGTCGGCGCCTAAAATTTCGCGTCCCCGTTTTATTGGGGATAGATTTTTCACACTTATACGTTAAGTAATATCAGGAGCTATTTAATGGCAACTATTAACCAGCTGGTACGCAAACCACGCCTGAAGCAAGTTGCGAAAAGCAACGTGCCTGCGCTGGAAGCGTGTCCGCAAAAACGTGGTGTTTGTACTCGTGTTTACACCACTACGCCAAAAAAACCAAACTCAGCACTGCGTAAAGTATGCCGTGTGCGTTTGACTAACGGTTACGAAGTAACCTCATACATCGGTGGTGAAGGCCACAACCTGCAAGAGCACAGCGTTGTGCTTATCCGCGGCGGTCGTGTAAAAGACTTGCCGGGTGTGCGTTACCACACTGTTCGTGGCGCACTTGACTGTGCAGGCGTTAACGGCCGTAAACAAGGTCGTTCTAAGTACGGTGTGAAGCGTCCTAAGTCTTAATGGATTCCGTTAAGTAAGGCCAAACACTCAAACAATTGAATTTTGAAAAAACTGAAAAGTTTTGGATAAAACCTGAAGAAGACAACGGAGATAATCCATGCCACGTCGTCGCGTAATTGGTCAGCGTAAAATTCTTCCAGATCCTAAGTTCGGATCAGAATTGCTGGCAAAATTTGTGAACATCCTGATGGTTGACGGTAAGAAGTCAACTGCTGAAAAAATCGTTTACGGTGCACTAGACATCATGGCTGAGCGTTCTGGTAAAGAGCACTTGGCTGTATTCGAACAAGCTCTTGAAAACGTACGCCCAGCGGTCGAGGTTAAATCTCGCCGTGTAGGTGGTTCAACTTACCAAGTACCAGTAGAAGTACGTCCTGTGCGTCGTAACGCGCTGGCTATGCGTTGGTTGGTTGAAGCTGCTCGTAAGCGTGGTGAAAAATCTATGGCTCAGCGCCTGGCCAACGAGATGCTTGATGCGTCTGAAAACAAAGGTACTGCTGTTAAGAAACGTGAAGACGTTCACCGTATGGCAGACGCGAACAAAGCGTTCGCACATTACCGCTGGTAATGCCTTCATGGCGCGTCACTTCGGTGGCGCGCCGAACCCATTTTCTAAGGTTAACCTTAGTAAGAGGATACTATTGTGGCTCGTAAAACCCCTATCGAGCGCTACCGTAACATCGGTATTTGTGCTCACGTAGACGCCGGTAAAACCACGACTACCGAGCGGATCCTGTTCTACACAGGTCTGTCACACAAAATCGGTGAGGTTCATGACGGCGCAGCAACCATGGACTGGATGTCGCAGGAGCAAGAGCGCGGCATTACTATCACCTCTGCAGCAACTACCACTTTCTGGGCAGGTTCTGATCAACAATTTGAACAGCACCGTGTCAACATCATCGATACTCCAGGACACGTTGACTTCACTATCGAAGTAGAGCGTTCACTGCGTGTTCTTGATGGTGCGGTTGTTGTTTTCTGTGGTTCTTCTGGTGTTGAGCCTCAGTCTGAAACCGTATGGCGTCAGGCTGACAAATACGAAGTTCCACGCATGGTTTTCGTCAACAAGATGGACCGTGCGGGCGCAGACTTCCTACGCGTTGTTGATCAAATCAAAAACCGCCTTGGCGCGACCCCTGTGCCAATTCACTTGAACATTGGCGCAGAAGACCAGTTCAAGGGCGTTATTGACCTGATCAAAATGAAAGCGATCAACTGGAATGAAGAAGACATGGGTATGACTTATACCTATGAAGAGATTCCAGCTGAGCTTCAAGAGCAAGCAGAAGAGTGGCACAATTTCTTGGTTGAGTCTGCTGCAGAAGCGTCTGAAGAGCTGATGGACAAGTACCTTGAAGAAGGTGAGTTGTCTGAAGAAGAAATCAAGAAGGCGCTGCGTCAGCGTACTCTAGATAACGAAATCGTACTGGCAACCTGTGGTTCTGCATTTAAGAACAAAGGTGTTCAGGCAGTACTGGATGCGGTTATCGAATACTTGCCTTCACCAATCGACGTTAAGTCAATCAAAGGTGAAGACGAAGCTGGTAACCCAATTGAGCGTCACGCAGACGACAAAGAACCGTTCTCAGCGTTGGCATTCAAAATTGCAACTGACCCATTCGTAGGTACGCTGACCTTTATGCGTGTTTACTCGGGCGTTGTTAACTCAGGCGACACTGTTTACAACTCTGTTAAGCAGAAGCGTGAGCGTCTAGGCCGTATCGTACAGATGCACTCGAACAAGCGTGAAGAAATCAAAGAAATTCGCGCCGGTGACATTGCAGCTGCAATCGGTCTAAAAGACGTGACTACTGGTGATACTCTGTGTGCGATGGATTCAAAAGTAATCCTAGAGCGTATGGAATTCCCTGATCCAGTTATTCAGATCGCGGTTGAGCCTAAGTCTAAAGCAGACCAAGAGAAAATGGGTATCGCACTAGGTAAACTAGCAGCAGAAGATCCATCTTTCCGCGTTGAGTCTGACGAAGAGTCTGGCCAGACCCTGATCTCTGGTATGGGTGAGCTTCACCTAGACATCATCGTTGACCGTATGCGTCGTGAGTTTAACGTTGAATGTAACGTTGGTAAGCCTCAGGTAGCGTACCGTGAAACTATCCGTGGTAGCACGGAAGTTGAAGGCAAGTTCGTTAAGCAATCAGGTGGTCGTGGTCAGTTTGGTCACGTATGGCTGAAGCTTGAGCCATCTGAGCCAAACGAAGGCTTTGTCTTTGTCGACGAAATCGTTGGTGGTGTGGTTCCACGTGAATACATCGGCGCGGTAGCGAAAGGCGTTGAAGAGCAAATGGCAAACGGTGTACTTGCCGGTTACCCTGTGCTTGACGTTAAAGCAACCCTGTTCGATGGTTCTTACCACGATGTTGACTCCAACGAAATGGCGTTTAAGATCGCTGCATCAATGGCATTCAAGAAAGGTGCACTGCAAGCGCAACCTGTTATGCTTGAGCCAATGATGAAAGTAGAAGTAACTACGCCAGAAGAGTGGATGGGTGACGTTGTTGGTGACTTGAACCGTCGCCGTGGCCTGATTGGCGGTATGGACGAGGGCCCAGCGGGTCTGAAGATCGTACGTGCTCAGGTACCACTGTCTGAAATGTTCGGTTACGCCACTGACCTGCGTAGTGCAACTCAGGGTCGTGCTTCATACTCAATGGAATTCAGCGAGTATGGCGAAGTGCCTAAGAACATTGCCGACGCCCTGATTGCAGAGCGTAGCTAATTTTTATTAGTCTCGATGCCGGCGTGTTGTCGGCATCCAATACTGACTTCTGAGCTAGTTAGGTGTTGATACCTTTAGCTCACAACTAGGAAGGAAGACGATCGTGTCTAAAGAAAAATTTGAACGTACGAAACCGCACGTTAACGTTGGTACTATCGGCCACGTTGACCACGGTAAAACTACTCTGACTGCTGCTATCTGTACTGTACTTGCAAAAGTACACGGTGGTGCAGCGCGTGACTTCGCATCAATCGATAACGCACCAGAAGAGCGTGAGCGTGGTATCACCATCGCGACTTCGCACGTAGAATACGATACGCCAACTCGCCACTACGCGCACGTTGACTGCCCAGGGCACGCCGACTACGTGAAAAACATGATCACCGGTGCAGCGCAAATGGACGGTGGTATCCTAGTAGTAGCAGCGACTGATGGCCCAATGCCACAGACTCGTGAGCACATCCTGCTAGGCCGTCAGGTAGGCATCCCATACATCATCGTCTTCATGAACACATGTGACATGGTTGATGATGAAGAGCTGCTTGAGCTCGTTGAAATGGAAGTA
>NZ_MUFN01000026.1:0-43217 GCF_001996205.1 Salinivibrio sp. IB574
TAGCTCGCAAGTTTGAGATTGATAAGAGCTACATTCGCCAGATTTGTATTCCTGATGTGCGTCTCTATGACGACTCTTATACGTATCATTTGGCTAGGTTACGGCAAGTATCTGGTATTGATTGTCAAAACTAGTGATACCAAGTGCGCATTATATAGATTATGTTAAATATTGTATCCGATTGATTGTATGCCTGCCACTTAACCATACGCTTCTCTACTTCATCCGTGCCATTAAACGTAATTGGCTATTTACCATAAAATAGCTAATTACTACTTCTTTTAATCTGATTATCCCAACTTGGTCTAAACCGATTCAACTCATTGTAATTAGACCTCGCAATCGCTAGCGCGAGTTACTCGGTATGTAATCCGGGCTGGTAGTCACTGAGCAGCGCATGGAGGCTTTCTGCTCTGACCGGTTTGGTGACGAAGTCGTTCATGCCCGCTTGAATGCAGCGACGGCGGTCTTCGTCCATCGCGTTAGCCGTTAGCGCGATAATTGGTTTGTCAAAGCCTGCCATCCGTAATGCCTTGGTCGCGGCAATGCCGTCCATCACTGGCATCGACATATCCATGAGCACTAAATCAAAATCATCGAGGTGTTGCTGAATATGGTGAACGGCTTCTTCACCGTTGGATGCCAGAATGACTCGATGACCTTGCTTTTCCAGCATGAGTCTCACCACCATTTGGTTGGCGCGACTGTCTTCGGCCACTAAAATCGTCATCGGAGGCACTACATCATCATGATTTTCATCTGTTTTTGGCTGTTCCGGCGGTAATGCGCCATCGGGAGGCGCAATGATGGGCAAACGAACACAGAAATCTGTTCCTTGGTTTGGCTCGCTTTGCACGCTGATGGTCCCACCCATCATTTCAACCAGCTTTTTACAGATAGACAGTCCTAACCCTGTTCCGCCGAAACGGCGCGTGATACTGCCATCTGCTTGAGTAAAGGGATCGAATATTCGCGCGAGTTGATTTTCTTCGATACCGATGCCGGTATCTTTCACCCATAACACCAACGTGTGCTGCTCGGCATCAAGAGATACGGTGACACCACCACGATCAGTAAATTTGAGTGCGTTACCGATAAGGTTCAGTAATATCTGCGTAAAGCGATTTTCATCCATAAAAATCGTCTCTGGAACCACAGATGAAACCGACATGGATAAGTAGATATGTTTTTTATCGGCACGATCGACCAATTGCTGATAGACATTTGTGACGCTGTCACTAGGGCGCATAACGGAGGGAGACAGAGAAAAGCGATTGGATTCAATTTTTGATAAATCAAGCACATCACTAATAAGCGTTAAGAGCAACTGAGCCGATTTATCCATCTGCCCTACCCATGCCATTTGATCAGCGTTAAGCGAAGAATGTTGCAGTGCGTCAATCAGCCCCAGCACCGCGTTTAACGGAGTTCGTATTTCATGACTCATCACCGCCAAAAATTGAGACTTCGCATTATTGGCCAGCTCTGCTTGTTGGCGTGCTTGTTGTAGCTCTTCGACACGACGCTTGGTGGTAGTAATATCCTTGGCTGTGCCACGATACCCCACTAATTCTCCCCGTTTATTATAAAAGGGACGGCCCGACAAACTTACCCAGTAATCATTTGTACCAGCGCGCATATGCCATTCAATATCACTGAACGCTTTCTCGTGACGGATGAGTCGTTCTAAGCGTGCTTTCAGCGCCGTATCTGATTTAATTTTATTAAGTAGCGCTTCCGGATCGATATCCGCATCGGTTGACGGCGAAGAAAGGTAAGTAAGATGAAAGCTGTTGTCTAATTCCCAAAACCAATCACTGGCTGTTTGGGCAAAATCTTGAAAACGTTGACGACTTGCATTGAGCTCTTGGGTGCGGATCCCAACCAGCGTATGCAGGCGGTGACGATAATCGATATCCATAATCGTCCGTTGGATTAATGGACGAAATCTGTCTAACACTTGCTGGGCTTCGTCGTTGAATGAATCGCGTCGATGCGACAACAACACCAACATCACTTCACTGTCGTTAACAGTCAGGCCGCTGATCAGTGCTGTTCCATTGATATATCCAGCGTACTGGTGCGTCAAACAGTGCAGTTCTTTGACCAATCCTGGCTTATAAATCGCGACTGTCTCACCGCGGACACAACGACGAAACACTTCCCCCGTTTGCCAAGTCACGGTTTCCAAAGAACTGTCTGTTGCTACGAGGCAGCGGAACGCGTCTTCAGTTTCTCGGTTTCGGCTCAAGGCCAAGGCGCTATCAAAGCTGACATAGCGACGGATCACACCTAATAGCGAGGCAAAGATATCCGTTTTCGTCGTCGCTTCTGTCATTGCTGAAATCGCAGATAAGATGGCATCGTTTTCTTCACGCAGACGCTTTTCTCTCGCCTCGACGCGACTGAGTTCGAACAATGTTTCTTGGAGCGATTCTGAGTCTGAGCGAGCAGACGCAGTGAGTCGTTGCGACGCCATGATTAATCCTTGTGAAATAGCACAGCTGAGATCATTAAATTACCGTGAGACAACTCGCCACCTTTGAACAAACCCTGCTCGCCAAAGGTAAACGGACAAACGAAAGGCGCATCGTATAACGCAATATTGATATTGTGAGCGACTTGCTCTAGCTTGTCTTTGACATGCAGCATGCATCCTGCACAATAAATCGCTAATCCCCCTAAGGGTTCAGGCTGTCGCAACGCATGATCATTGGCTGATTCCACTACTCGGCTAGCGCGCGCGACTAATCCTTCGCTGGTCCCAGACATCAAATACACCGATTGACCGACTTCGAGCTGAGAGAATAGCTCTAAATGGCCTTGCTCATTAAATGCCATTGGATGGGCCAATGTGTAATAAGGTAGACCATGAATGGTGCCAGTTTGGGTACCCAACGGATACAATGTGGATTGCGTAAACACTGGTTGTTGTGTATCGAAGGCGATACCGGTTTCCGCCTCGTACCATGCTTTGTAGACCTCTGCCGCGGGCTGGTGATCAAGACTAACCAATTGGCGCCCTCTTACATCCGTCACTGTTGCACTGCGCTGAGTAGCTGCGTAGCCGGAATGAAACGAGTAGCTGACTCTTGCGGACGGATAAAACACACTAATCGCAACCCCTGTATTTGCGGTGCGTTGGCTATCGAAGACACGCCATTGCCCTTGCACACTATCCGCGGCAGCTGAGCCACCGATCACCGGCACCGCGACTCCCAGTTCTTCTCGAATGGCGGCCAAAGTATGTTCTTCTTCACCTGGGGTGCTATGGAGTGCAATGAGTTTTGGTAACTCGCCACATCGGCCACTATTTTCAATCGCCTGATTTAAAGCAATGCGTGCGGAGTCAGCGACTTGACGGTGGGGTTCGTGCGGCACCAAGGCTGAACCGTAGCACCCTTTCTCATCACTACATGCCCAGATAGCAATAGACGGCCCTTCTATATAACCACTCTGTGTCATTACACCACAACAGGTTGAGCAGCCGACTACTTGAGCGTCAGGAAATAGCTCATTTAGTGTCTCTCGGAGCTGGTTGGCGTCATACTGCTCGGTAAAGTACACCATTAAGAGCTGCGGCGCAGTTAATCGTGCTTTAAGCGTACGAGCGAGTGCGTGTGCCGCTTGGTCGGCATCGCTCAGTCGCGTATGTGCTGTCGATATTTTCATACAACCCGTATGTTTTAATGATATCTTAATGAGTAAGGATAGTCATGATACGCACTTTAGGCGCTGAATTCATCGCTTTAGGTGGCTGAAATTGCACCTAATCTCGCGTATCCTAAATTCAACCTTATTATGGATAGACGAAAAACATGGACTGTCGACCTATCGCCCTGCTAGGCGGGGCCTGTAAACTCGGTGCCGTTTTGTCCCATCAACTTGCTGCTAAAGGCTTTACGCCCATCATTATCGATTATCGAGTATCCAATGGATTGGACATCGTCGCGGATGAGCCTCGTGCTCGCTTTCGTGAAGCGCAACCTTCGGCGAATGAGACCCTAAGAGTGTTGGAAGAATGCGGTCGTCAACTTGGCTCTCTCCATGGTGCTGTTTTACTCCTTGAGCATGGTGAGGCTTATTTGTCTGCGGTGGGTTGGCTCCCCTTGATGGCGGCCTGTATTCACGAGCCCGCCTTTGTCATGCTCCAATCACTTAATCCAAATGGCCCCGCACACAAACCCGATACAGAATGTGTGAAACGCTTTAACAGAGTCATTTTCAAGTCGGATCACACAATTAACACGAATGACGAGTCGTTACTAGAAGGTAAAAAGTGCGAAGTTTTGTCATCTCTGACTGGGTTCCTAATAAGCGAAGATTCAAAATTCATTGATAATCAGTCATTTGAAATATCACTGTAAAAAAGGATTAGAGAAGTCTTTAGATAAATACCACTCTAGTAAATATACGACACCTATCCCTTAAAAAGTGAATTTACACGCATATCAATTGGGCTTTTTTAGGTAATTAAAGTTGAATTGATACTGATCAATGACAACCACAAACGTGTCTTGACCCTCGGGCCGAGTCTCTGATGTCCACTGCCAAACTCGTTGCACGCCTTCTGGGGTTTCTTCTGACGATGCTGCGACTTTCGGCGCCTGTGCGCCATCTTCCAACCAGTAGGCAGCATGTGGATTTGTCTTTGATATTAAAGAGAATTTTAAATTACCCCCTTCTTCTTGCCATTGATAGCTAAGCAATTTCGGGGAATGTGATGTGCCACAAACTCCTTGGCGACCATCGCAGTCTATACTCGAAAGTCCCGGCGTATAGATAAGGGTGCGCCAAATGAACGCGGAGATTAAAAGTGTAAGCATCACCAATATTTGCGTGAGTCGGCCTTTGGTAAGTTTTTCTGCTGCCATAGTTAGGTTTTTCCGTGTTACAGAGGTCAAAGTTTTATAAGAAAGAGGGGTAAGCCGTACTGAGTGTGTGGGTTAGCCCCTGTTTTTCACCCATTATCTACAGTATGATTCTGGCCGAAAATGCCATTTTTACAAAGAAATAGCAACGGAGCGAGCAAAGCGGTTAAAAACCGTACGCGACGGATGATGTGCTTTGGGATGGTATGTAACAAGACGAAGCGGAGGCTTCGTCCGTATCAAACGTGAGTGTAGTTAACCAAAAAGTGGAAGCATGCAATATGAGCCAAGTTAAGCAGCTTGAACAAGACTACAACTACCGCGTTGTCCGCTTATTTACCCTAACAACTATTTTGTGGGGTATTGTGGGCATGGCAGTAGGTGTACTTATTGCCGCTCAGTTGGTGTGGCCTGCGCTGAACTTTGATATTCCGTATTTGACCTACAGCCGTTTGCGCCCACTGCATACTAACGCAGTGATCTTCGCATTCGGTACCAGTGCGCTGTTTGCAACGTCTTACTACGTTGCGCAACGTACGTGTCAAACACGGTTATTCGGAGGAAAGTTAGCAGAGTTTACCTTCTGGGGCTGGCAAGCCATTATTATCGCCGCAGCAATCTCGCTGCCTATGGGATATACCACCTCGAAAGAGTACGCAGAGCTAGAGTGGCCAATTGACCTCGCTATTGCTGTTGTATGGGTGGCATACGCCATTGTGTTCTTTGGAACACTGATTAAGCGTAAGACCTCTCATATCTATGTTGCGAACTGGTTCTTCGGTGCCTTTATCCTGACCATTGCTGTACTGCATATTGTTAACAGCATGGCGATCCCCGTTTCACCGATGAAGTCCTACTCTATCTACGCCGGCGCCGTCGACGCCATGGTGCAGTGGTGGTATGGACACAACGCGGTAGGTTTCCTACTGACGGCTGGCTTCCTAGGTATGATGTACTACTTTGTGCCTAAGCAAGCAGGTCGTCCAGTGTACTCATATCGCCTGTCTATTGTTCACTTCTGGGCACTTATCTCACTGTATATCTGGGCGGGGCCTCACCACCTCCACTATACAGCACTGCCTGACTGGACCCAGTCGTTGGGTATGGTGATGTCGCTGATCCTGTTTGCTCCATCTTGGGGGGGTATGATCAACGGTATTATGACCCTGTCTGGTGCATGGCATAAACTGCGTTATGATCCAATCTTGCGCTTCTTGATCGTTTCTTTGTCGTTCTACGGCATGTCGACGTTCGAAGGCCCAATGATGTCAATTAAAACGGTCAACGCATTGTCGCACTACACCGATTGGACCATTGGGCATGTGCATTCTGGTGCTTTGGGTTGGGTTGCGATGGTATCGATCGGTTCCATTTACCACCTCATTCCAAAACTGTTTGGCCAAGAGCGTATGTACTCCGTATCACTGGTTAACGTCCATTTCTGGCTCGCTACTATTGGTACTGTTCTGTACATCGTGGCAATGTGGATTTCTGGTGTGATGCAAGGTCTGATGTGGCGTGCAGTGAACACTGACGGCACCCTCACCTACAGTTTTGTGGAATCACTAGAGGCCTCATATCCGTTCTATTTCGTCCGCTTTATCGGCGGTGCAATCTTCCTCTCAGGGATGTTCCTGATGGCTTATAACGCGTACAAAACGATTCGTGCGCCAGAAGCTAGCTTGAAGTCGCTTGAGCCTGCGGTATAAGGAGAACGAATAAATGAGTGCCAATCGCCACGAAATCGTTGAAAAAAATACCGGTCTGCTTGCGATTTTAATTATCGTTGCAATCAGTTTTGGTGCGCTGGTCGAGATCACCCCGCTGATCTATCAAAAGCAAACCACTGAACCGGTAGATAACCTTCGTCCGTACACAGCATTAGAGATGGAAGGACGCGACATTTATGTGCGCGAAGGCTGTACTGTTTGTCATAGCCAAATGGTGCGCCCTTTCCGCGCAGAAACAGAGCGTTATGGCCATTACGCAGTGGCTGGTGAAAGTGTTTGGGAACACCCGTTCTTATGGGGTTCGAAGCGTACAGGTCCTGACCTTGCACGTGTGGGTGGCCGCTATTCTGATGAATGGCATCGTGTCCACTTGATTAACCCGCGTGACGTAGTGCCTGAATCAAACATGCCAGGTTTCCCTTGGCTTGCTGAAAACAAGCTAGATGGGAAAACCACTGCTGCTAAGTTGAAGCTGTTCCGTGACCAATTCGGTGTGCCATATACCGATGAGGACATCGCGAATGCGAAGGCATCAGTTGAAGGTAAAACAGAGATCGAAGCACTGATTGCATATCTTCAGTCACTCGGTCATGCAATGAAGTAAAAAAAGGAGGGCCTATGGATATCGGCACCTTTCATAGTATTTGGACAGTAGTCCTATTTGTTAGCTTCATTGGGATCGTTATTTGGGCTTACAGCAAAGGTCGCAAAAAGCACTTTGATGATGCGGCCAATCTGGTGTTCGCCGATGAGGACCAGGATAAGTCCAAAGACAAGACAGGAGATAATCGCGAATGAGTACGTTTTGGAGTCTCTTTGTAACAATCATCGTACTCGGCACCATTGCAGGGTGTGCAGCCCTTATCATTTGGACGACCAAAGATAAGATGGGTGTTGCCGAAGGGGATGATATGGGTCACGACTACGACGGTATTCGTGAGCTGAATAACCCACTTCCCAAGTGGTGGTCTTACATGTTTTGGGCCACGTTAGTGTTTGGGATTGGGTATCTAATCTTGTATCCAGGTTTAGGTAACTTTGCCGGCGTTCTAGGTTGGAAAAGTTCTTATCAGGATATAAGAAGTGTCGAGGAGTCGCGTGAATTGATGGCGAAAGCGCAAGAAGCGCAGCACATCAACCAGTACGCGATGGAACTAGAAGCCGCAGACAAAGTGTTCGGTGAAGCCTTCCGTAAGCTTGCTTACCAAGAAGACGGGAAAACGCTTCGCCCTATTACGCAAATTGCGGATAACGAAGAAGCCTTAAAGGTTGGTCAACGTTTGTTTATTCAAAACTGTGCGCAATGCCACGGTTCTGATGCGCGTGGCCAAGCGGGCTTCCCTAACCTGACCGACGACGCTTGGTTATACGGCGGTGAGCCTCAAACCATCAAGGCAACCTTGATGCACGGCCGCCAAGGTAATATGCCAGCGTGGTTAGACACCATGGGTGAAGACGGCGTAAAAGAAGTCGCTGCCTATGCCTTGAGTCTTTCTGGTCGTAAGGTTGACGCGCAAATGGCCGCAAAAGGTAAGACGCGCTTTGTTGTCTGTGCTGCATGTCATGGTACAGATGGTAAAGGTAACCCTGCCTTCGGCGCACCAGACCTCACCGATAACGTCTGGCTATACGGTGGCTCTCGCCGTGCAGTTGAAGACACTATCCGCTACGGTCGCCAAGGTGTGATGCCTGCGTGGAAAGATATCCTCGGTGAAGAAAAAATTCAGTTGCTCTCTGCTTATGTATGGCGTTTGAGTAACCCTGAAGTAAAATAAGCACTTACGTGTGAACATGGCCCCTGTTCCGCAGGGGCTTTTTTTTAACGCTCAAGCAAAGGTGTTCCCCATGATAAAGCCCTGGTACAAGCAGTTCTGGCCTTGGTTCCTTATCGCGCTTCCCGCTTCTGTTGTTGTCGCCAGTTTGCTCACAGTGACAGTGTTCTCATTGAACTCAGTGTCGCTTGTGGCTGAAGATTATTATAAAAAAGGGAAAGCAATTAACATCGACCTTTCTAAACTTCGTGTGGCGGCTCAAAAAGGGGTTTCCGCGAGTCTATCGACGACGCCGGACGCATTACGTATTGCGCTCAATAAAGGCGAACTTGAACGTTTCCCAACCCTTCGGGTACATGTCCAACACCGCACGCTAGAGCGGAAAGACATCAATGCGATGGTGAATCCGAACCAAGCGGGCATTTATCATATTGATCTTGCAGAGCCAATTGAGGGGCCGTGGTTTGTTGAGATCTCGTCGTTTGACGATAGTTGGAAGGTAAACGGACGGGTAAATTTCCCTCTCTCAAGTGATTGGACACTAAGCGGTAAGCAGTAATCATGACCCACTCCTGTTATCACTGTGGTGAGCCAGTTTTGACTGGCGACACCTATCAAGTTGTGATCTTTGATCAACCTCGTCTAATGTGCTGTCCCGGTTGCCAAGCAGTGGCAACCACTATTGTAGACAGTGGTTTGAGTTCTTATTATCAATATCGAACCACCCAAGCAGACAAAGCCGACCTCGTGCCGGAAGAGCTCAAATCACTGTCGCTATATGACAATGAAGATGTTCAACGTGAATTTGTTCGCGACCTCGCGGAACAAAAAGAAGTGACACTGTCACTAGACGGTGTGTCATGTGCGGCTTGTGCATGGTTGATTGAAAAGCAATTGCAGCGCGCCAAAGGCGTAACGCATATCCAAGTCAATACAACCACGAACCGTGCGACTGTGCGTTGGGATCAAACCCAAACATCACTCAGCACTATTCTTACACACATTCACCAACTCGGTTACAAAGCTGCGCCGTTTGAAGCGGATAAGCAAGAGCAGCAATACCACCGCAATATGAAGCAATATCTCTATCGTCTAGGGATTGCAGGCCTCGCTACCATGCAAGTGATGATGCTTGCCGTGGCAATGTACTTTGAAGTCTTTGGCGATATGGATGAAACCTTCCGAAACTATTTCCGTTGGATAAGCCTTATCTTTGCGACTCCCGTGCTGCTTTACTCCGCGCTTCCGTTTTACACCAATGCGTGGCGAAACTTAAAAGCACGTACACTGGGTATGGATGTGCCCGTTTCTATCGCCCTGCTCTTTGCCTATTTTTCAAGTTTGTACGCGACCGTTACCGGTAAAGGGGAAGTCTTCTTCGAATCGGTCGCGATGTTTACCTTCTTCTTACTGCTGGGGCGTTTTCTGGAAATGCGGGCAAGACGCACAGCGGCGGCCGCGAGTGCAAATTTGCTCAAGCTGGTACCGAAAATGGCACGTTATCTTGATGGTGAAGCAGTGCCTGCTAATAGCCTCTCGGTCGGAGAAAAAATACGCGTGTTGCCAGGTGAGCCTTTCCCTGCCGATGGTGTGGTACTAACCGGCACAACCTCAGTTGATGAAGCAATGCTCACCGGCGAGTCACTGCCGCAAATGAAACAAGAGGGAGACGTTGTTTACGCGGGGACCATGAATGTTGAAGGTAACGTCGACCTTGAAGTGACAGCCAATCATAAAGAGTCATTAGTTGCTAACATTGTTCGCCTACAAGATGAAGCACAAATGGCGAAGCCAAAAGTCGCTGTCCTCGCGGACAAAATTGCCCGCTATTTTGTCGCCGCTATTTTACTTATCTCCGCCTCAACGTGGTTATATTGGCATTTTGAGCGACCTGACGATGCATTTTGGATCATGCTGTCAGTGTTGGTGGCGACCTGCCCATGTGCGCTGTCTTTAGCAACACCGACCGCATTAACCTGCTCAACCTCAACCTTTGGTCAGCTCGGTATTATGTTACGCCGCAGTCATGTGCTGGAGACGTTAACGAAAGTCAATCGGTTGGTTGTCGACAAGACGGGTACCCTGACAGAAGGTAAGATTGAGATCAGTGATGTCGCGATCCTCAACCCTGAATATGATGAACAAAACGTACTGGTCATTGCCGCCAGCTTAGAAGCGTTTGCCAACCACCCGATTGCCTACGCTTTTCAGTTGAGAGCCTTAGCGTATTATGACGTCGTTGACGCAGATAATCACATTGGGCTGGGTATCAGCGGCACAATTAACGGACAACATTGGCGGATCGGCAAGCCGGATTTTGCGCTGACCACCACAGAGACAGCGTTTAGCCATTACCCAGTCGTGCTCTCCTGTGATGGTAAGCCCATTGCCGCCTTCTCGCTCAATGACCCAATTCGTGATAGCAGTGCATCCTTAATTGCTGCGTTCAAACACGCAGGCATTCAAACCACCATGCTCACAGGCGATCAATCTACCAATGCCGACATGGTCGCAAACCAGCTTGGCATTGAAACTGTGATATCAGGCGTATCGCCACAAGGAAAACTGGCGTATCTTCAGGAGCTTTCAAGCGATACGATTACATTAATGGTCGGTGATGGTGTCAATGATGCCCCTGTACTTGCAGGTGCCCACCTATCGGTGGCGATGGGTGGCGGTACCGACATCGCTAAAGCCTCCGCCGATATGGTGTTACTGAGCGATGATCTAGAAAAACTGCTTACGGCGAGACAACTCGCGCGTCGCACACGCCGTATCATTGCCGAAAACCTCGCATGGGCTTTAGGGTACAATGTCACCATTCTTCCCCTTGCAGTAATGGGGTTTGTCGCGCCTTATGTTGCCGTGGTAGGCATGTCAGCAAGTTCCATTATTGTGGTATCGAATTCACTCCGTCTGCTCAACCGAAAATAAGGAAATCTTATGGCCAGCCTTTATATTCTGATCCCAATTGCCATCATGCTGGTCTGTGTGGCTGCTGTGGTGTTTATTTGGGCGGTGAAGTCCGATCAATTTGAAGATTTAGAACGCCAAGGCTCATCAATCCTATTTGATGAGGAAGAGCCAGAGAAAAATGCGCAGCGTAACGAAAACGAAACCGACAACCAGCACTCATCTAAACATCCCTAAACGAGCCTTGTATGACTAACGTTGATTTTATTGGCGCCTTCGTCATTGGTTTGGTCGGTGCCGGGCATTGCATTGGGATGTGTGGTGGTGTGGCGGCAGCAATGTCACTCGGTATCCCCAAGCATAAAGCGAAATGGCCCTACCTACTTTTGTATAACCTTGGACGCATAACCTCCTACACCATTGCAGGTGCACTGATTGGCGGTGCAGTTGCCTCTATTCTTGCCATGAGTGATCTCACCCATCAGCTGGCTGTACTACGCCTTTTTGCTGCTGTGATGATGCTGTTGCTTGCGGCTTATCTGGCACATATCTGGAATGGCTTAAGTTATATCGAGCGGGTTGGTGGCAAATTGTGGCAGAGCGTCTCTCCACTTTCCTCTAAGTTATTACCGCTCAAATCACCAACCTATGCACTTCCATTTGGCTTACTCTGGGGCTGGTTACCCTGTGGACTCGTATACTCTGCACTCAGTTGGTCAGCAGTTGCAGGTAGCGCATCAGGAGGTGCCCTGATTATGTTTGGCTTTGGTCTCGGTACTCTACCCGCGATGATCACCGTGGGTGCACTTGCGGAGCGGATCAAACCCATACTCAATAATCGCCTAATACGTTTGACATGTGCCACATTGATGGCATTGTATGGGGTTTACACAGCGTATGGGGCATTAAAGTTACTTTTGTAGATAGACCTTAAGGATAAGGTCGACCAAGCACGCCATGATGGTGTAATATTACTAACGACGTTTTTTATTTCAGGCAGGTGTATGGTGTCTAATAAGATCATCACTCGGCGGGTACAGTCTGGTGGCTGTGCAATTCATTGTCAGGATTGCAGTATCAGCCAATTATGTATCCCTTTTACGTTAAATGAGCAAGAGTTGGATCAACTGGATAGCATCATTGAGCGAAAAAAACCTATTCAGAAAGGCCAAGAGTTGTTCAAAGCGGGTGATCATCTTCGAGCACTTTACGCAATTCGGTCAGGAACCATCAAAAGCTACACCATCACCGAACAAGGTGATGAACAAATTACCGCGTTCCATTTAGCGGGCGACTTGGTTGGCTTTGACGCCATCAACGAGAGAGAGCACCCAAGTTTTGCGCAGGCGCTTGAAACCTCGATGATCTGTGAAATTCCTTACGAAACGCTAGACGATTTGTCAGGCTCGATGCCAAAGTTAAGACAACAAATCATGCGGTTGATGAGTAATGAGATCAAAGGAGACCAAGACATGATCTTGCTCCTATCGAAGAAAACCGCAGAAGAGCGTCTTGCCGCCTTCCTTTACAGCCTTTCCAAACGATTTGCTCAGCGTGGATTTTCGCCTCGTGAGTTCCGGTTGACGATGACCCGTGGTGATATTGGTAACTATCTCGGCCTTACTGTTGAGACAATTAGCCGGTTGCTAGGTCGCTTCCAAAAATCAGAAATTCTTGCCGTGAAAGGGAAATACATCACGATTCTCAATCTGGAAGAATTGGCGCGTTTAGCGGGTGAAGAGTGCTAAACTACCCTCTCAACATGTAAACAAATTCCTAATAAATGGCGCATTATGCGCCATTTCTCTTTTTTACTCCCCTATCTCGATTTTATATCGCTCTCTTAGATGTTGTGCGTTACATTGAAACTACACGGTGCATCTGTGCTAAGGAGGCAGATATGTCTAGGTATACAAATCTTCTGGTTGTGATCGACCCCGCCCAAGACCAACAACCCGCACTGTCTCGCGCAGTCACATTAAGTGAGCGCTGCGATGCGGATGTAAAACTGACCCTATTTCTTGCTATTTATGATTTCTCTTATGAAATGACCTCGATGCTCTCATCCGATGAGCGTCAAGCAATGCGAAATGGCGTGATGCACCAACGTGAAGAATGGATGAATGACATCATTCAGTCACACAACGCGCAACATTGTGATATTGAAAAAGAGGTGGTGTGGCATAACCGTCCCTATGAAGCCATTGTTGAGCGAGTACTGAGCCATCAGCATGACTTAGTGGTTAAGGCCACGCACAAGCATGACACCTTAGGCTCCGTGATTTTCACCCCAACTGACTGGCATCTATTACGAAAATGCCCAAGCTCTGTGTTGTTGGTGAAAGAACATGGATGGCCAGACAAAGGCAAAATCATTGCGTCCGTGCATGTTGCCTCTGAGAGCGAAACACACTCCACATTGAATGATAAACTCGTGGATGAAGGCGAAGTGATGAGCGCCATGCTTGGTGCCGAGCTTCATTTAGCCAATGCCTACCCGGCAACWCCGGTGAACATTACCATCGAGCTACCAGAGTTTGACCCCACCTCATATACCGATGCAGTTAGAGGACATCACCTCACTGCCATGAAAGCGCTCCGCCAGCGTCACCACATTGAAGAGGCGCGTACACATGTGCATGAGGGGTTGCCTGAAGATGTTATTCCCGAGATCGCGCGTGAATTAGATGCAGAGCTGGTGATTCTTGGCACGACAGGACGAACCGGCCTCTCAGCCGTCTTCATTGGTAATACAGCAGAACATATGATTGACCAACTGGATTGTGACTTGCTCGCCATCAAACCGGATGGTTACATCAGTCCACTTGATCCTCGCGCGAACGACTAACCCTTCAACCCTAGCAGGCAGTGCGATTCACTGCCTGCTGCTGGCATTTATAGTCAAAATCCGTATCATACCCGCCATTCATGCATTCACTGCAGCGCAACGTGGTTGAGCTGCCCATCACGCGAAAGTACTTATGAGCACTCAAGAGCTGACCAAAGCACAAAAATACGGGTTTAATAAACTGCAAAAGCGCATTCGCCGTAATACCGGCCAAGCCATTGCTGACTTCAATATGATTGAAGATGGCGATCGTATCATGGTGTGCTTATCTGGCGGAAAAGACAGTTACACGCTGCTAGATATGCTACAAAGCTTGCAAAAAAGCGCTCCCATTTCGTTTGAGCTTATCGCGGTCAACTTAGACCAAAAACAGCCCGGCTTTCCCGAGCATATCTTGCCAGAGTATCTTGAGAGTCTCGGCGTCGAGTATAAGATTGTTGAAGAAGACACCTACTCGATTGTGAAAGATAAAGTGCCGGAAGGTAAAACCACGTGCTCACTCTGCTCACGCTTACGTCGCGGTATTTTGTATCGTACGGCTAAAGAGTTGGGAGCCACTAAAATTGCCTTGGGCCACCATCGCGACGACATCCTTGAAACCTTATTCTTGAACATGTTTTATGGCGGCAAAATGAAAGGCATGCCACCCAAGCTTGTCTCAGATAACGGGGAACATGTGGTGATCCGTCCTCTGGCCTATTGTCGCGAAAAAGACATTGAACGTTACTCGGAGCAAAAAGCGTTTCCGATTATTCCATGCAACCTATGTGGCTCGCAGCCTAACCTGCAACGCCAAGTGATCAAGGATATGCTGCGTGATTGGGACAAGCGTTTTCCTGGACGTATTGAGACCATGTTCCGCGCGATGCAAAATGTGGTGCCTTCGCACATGGCTGACTTCAACTTGTTTGATTTCAAATCAGTGGCAGCAGGTATGGCCTATGAAGGTGATGGAGACACTGCCTTCGATAAAGAAACCTTTACCAACCCGACACCCGATAATGATGATGTGGTTGAGGTAGACCCGGCATTAACGTTAGATGTGATGAACGTGAGCCAATAGCTAACCCGTTCTTTACCGTAAAAAAAGCGCTCTTAGAGCGCTTTTTTTGTATCAAGAGGAAGGGTCTTTTGGTAGCCAAGGTGATATTTTAATTGGCGTGGCTGGAAGCGTTAAGCGTGACTCCGGTTGCAACGCACTGGCATCAATGGTCACTTTACGGTTCTCAATCACGTACGATTGGCCGGTTGTTGATACCACATTACCGCTAACATCTGGTCCAAAATGCACCACGACACCCTGCGTTTTCGGCATAAACCACGACGCGAACATACCGCCGAGATTCTTCATCATCGCATCCATTTGCGGCAACCAGCCTTGAATTTGCTCCCCCGTCAATTGCTGATCAACCGGCGTATTCACTAGAACCTGAAAAGAGATGTCGCAGGTCATGCCCGCTGGAGTTTCCACAAATACATCTGGGTTCACTTTGCGTAACTGGTTATCTAGTGGCAGTGGCAATGCTTGCGATGGCGGGATATCAAAGGCTTCGTAATGTTCCTTTTTGCGCATCCACGCTCGAGATATGGGGCACACCTCTCCGGTATCAGGCGAAACCATAAAATACGCGACACCAATATCTGGGTGCCCTTCTTCAACATTATGCTTGAGCTGAGTGAACAATTTGCTGTAGCTAAATCTCATGGTATCGGCATGGGCAGGCAAGCTCATACAAGCTGCCAGTACCAATGCACTGGTTAATTTTTTCATGGACACTCCGTGTACGGGCTAAACGCCAATCAGGCATCAAAAGTATCGTTGCCTGACGAATGGGATGTTTCAGGGGTGGCATTGTTATCGTTATTTTGTGACACCGTCACTTCGACGCCGACACCAAACATTTCTCGGTAAATCACACCCTTAACATTGAACAGAAAGGGTAATGCCCAAACCAATGCAAAGCCAGCGGTAACAAAAGAAATGAGAAATAGCACGCCGACCACCGCATAAATAGTGGCAAGGGCGAGCACTTTCTTGTTGACGGCACGGAAAGACACCGCCAGCGCCTTTAACGGCGTCAAACGCTTTTCACAAATCAGTAGCGGTGCCATCGAAAAGGCCATCGCGACATATAAGCTCAATAATGGGAAAATCATACTGGCGACGCTTTGTAACGTCGCAGACAAACAAATCACCACGGTGACAGGCAGTGCAAACGCCAACCCCTTAACTAGATGGCGAGGTTTGGACCTAAACCCAATGGCATGCGCCAACCCCATCAAGCTTGCACCTGCATACAAGGGGGCAATCAGCACCTCAGAGGTAAAGTTAGATAACCACACGGATGACACCATATCTGTGGTCATTTCGCGCTGCCCGACTAACCCCTCGAATAAATGAGAGGGATCGCCCAGAAGTAACGTCAACATCAACACTAGAATACCAACTTGAACGGCAAATAAGCATAAAGCCGCGGGCAGAAAGGACCAGAAGTGTTTAAATGTCAGCGAGAACGCTTCTTTAATAATCTCAAATGGCTCGAGGCGATATCGACCGTTGAGTGCGGTCTCTATCGACCCACCAATATGTAGCGCATTGTTGAAATCTTGTTGACTCATAATCGTTATTTGTCATGACTGTTGTTGACAGTATATCTGACTGTTACCAATAGCCAAAAACCAATCTCACCAGAAAACAAGGAATCCGTGCTATTTTTACCCAACGTTAACATCAAGGATGTTTCATGATTTACCGATGATAGCGGCTGATTTGAGCACGGCGAAATTGTGTAAAAAATTGCTTTAACTTAGTAGGATGCACGTCTATCATGCGCCGTCTATTTTATGGGTAAATCCGCGAACAACAATTTGCCAGGTAGGGAGAGAACGAACCATTGAACCACGCGCATGTATCTCACAAACCGGTTGTTGAGCTTAAGTCTCTGACCAAAAGCTTTGACGGCAAAGAAATCATTTCCCGTTTCAATCTCACCGTTAATGATGGTGAATTTCTGACTATCCTCGGCCCTTCTGGCTGCGGGAAAACAACCGTATTACGTCTTATCGCTGGCCTTGAAGATGCGGACAGCGGCCATGTCATTATCGATGGAAAGGATGTCACTGATATCCCCGCCGAACAGCGCCACGTAAATACGGTATTCCAAAGCTACGCTCTTTTCCCGCACATGAGCGTATTCGAAAACGTTGCGTTCGGACTGCGGATGCAAGGTGTGGATCGTACGACGATCGAGCCTCGGGTGATGGAAGCGCTGCGTATGGTGCAGCTTGACCATTATGCGTCGCGTAAGCCACATCAACTATCAGGTGGCCAGCAACAACGTGTTGCGATTGCTCGTGCTGTTGTCAATAAACCGAAAGTGTTGTTGTTAGATGAGTCTTTATCCGCGCTAGATTATAAGCTGCGCAAGCGCATGCAAATGGAGCTCAAACAGCTACAACGTAAACTGGGGATCACCTTTATCTTTGTCACACATGACCAAGAAGAAGCACTGTCGATGTCCGATCGGATATTAGTGATGCGTGATGGTGAAATCGAGCAAGACGGTAGCCCTCGTGAGATTTACGAAGAGCCGAAGAACCTGTTTGTGGCGCGCTTTATTGGTGAAATCAATGTGTTCGATGCTACCGTGATTAAACGGATGGATGAGCAACGCATTTGGGCGCGTATTGAGTCACGTGAATGTGAGGTCTACTGCAAACTGGATGTAGGTGCCGGCGATCAAGTCAAAGTCTTGCTGCGCCCAGAGGACATTCGCATTGAAGAAATTAGTGATGATGCTAACCCCAATGGCCTAATTGGCTACGTGCGTGAGCGTAACTATAAAGGCATGACGTTAGACTCTGTGCTCGAGATGCCATCAGGGCAAACCGTGATGGTCAGCGAATTCTTTAATGAAGATGACCCGGATGTTGACCACTCACTCGACCAAAAAGTGGCAATCACTTGGGTTGAAAGCTGGGAGGTGGTATTGGCCGATGAAAAAGCTTAACCTGCAAACCGCCATCATTGGCTTGGTTGTCGGTTGGTTATTGGTTTTTGTCTTTATGCCCAACCTGATGATCATCATCACCAGTTTCTTAACCCGTGACGATGCCAACTTGATTGAGATGACCTTCACACTCAGTAACTATGCCAAGTTACTGGATCCTCTCTACGCCAAGGTGGTATGGCATTCGTTCTATATGGCAGCCATCGCAACTCTGATTTGCTTGTTAATCGGTTACCCGTTCGCGTTTATCATCGCCAGAATGCCAAAACGCATGCGTCCGTTAATGCTCTTTTTAGTCATTGTGCCCTTCTGGACGAATTCACTGATCCGTACCTATGGCCTTAAGATTTTTCTCGGCACACGCGGCTTATTGAACGAAAGCCTGATGTGGCTCGGCGTGATTGAGCGCCCCATTCGCATTATGTATACCGAATACGCGGTCATGATTGGTCTTGTCTATATCTTGCTACCGTTTATGATTTTGCCCTTGTATTCCAGCATTGAAAAGCTAGACAACGCGTACCTTGAAGCGGCGCGCGATCTTGGGGCGAATACGGTTCAACGTTTTATTCGCGTGATCCTTCCCTTAACCACTCCGGGGATTATTGCCGGCAGTTTGTTGGTATTACTGCCCGCCTTGGGCATGTTCTATGTCTCTGATTTATTGGGTGGAGCGAAGAATCTACTGATTGGTAATGTGATTAAGAGCCAAATCCTCAATGTACGAGATTGGCCATTTGGTTCCGCAGCCAGTATTTCTCTGACCGTTCTCATGGGTCTGATGTTGTTCGCCTATTGGCGGGTTGGCAAATGGATGAACCGTAAGGAGACACTTGCATGAGCCGCATCTTACGCAGTGGATTCTTATCCTTAGTTTATGCCTTTTTGTATATTCCAATCATTATATTGATTGTGAATTCCTTTAATGCCAGCAAGTTTGGCATGAACTGGAAAGGCTTTACTTGGAAATGGTATGAGCAGCTTATCAACAATGACAGCTTGGTTCAGGCGGCAGGAAACTCGCTCACCATCGCGATTTTCTCTGCCTCTGCGGCGGCAATTATCGGTAGCCTCACGGCAGTCGCGTTGTTCCGCTATCGCTTTCGTGGCAAGCAATTCGTTAATGGTATGCTGTTCGTGGTGATGATGTCGCCTGATATCGTGATGGCCATTTCATTGTTGGCATTATTTGTCTTAATGGGCACACAATTGGGCTTTCTTACTTTGCTGCTCTCGCACATCACCTTTTGTTTGCCGTTCGTGGTGGTCACCGTGTACAGCCGCTTAAATGGCTTTGATGTCAAAATGCTTGAGGCAGCTCGCGATTTAGGCGCCAGTGAGTGGATCATTCTGACCAAAATCATTCTGCCCCTTGCAGCGCCTGCGGTGGGCGCGGGCTGGTTACTGAGTTTCACACTCTCCTTGGATGATGTGATTGTTAGCTCTTTCGTGACGGGCCCAAGTTATGAAATTTTACCTTTGAAAATCTACTCAATGGTTAAAGTTGGCGTCTCACCCGAAGTTAATGCCTTAGCGACCATCATGCTAATGGTATCGCTCGTCTTAGTTATGTGCTCACAATGGCTGGCTAAAGATCGACTAAAATAAACCTTTCCTCGGGCTGCTGCCCCGCTGGCAGCCCGCTTCCTGTTGTCTGTAATGTCTAGGAGTTTTCACCATGACCAAATGGTCTTCACTCTCTGCGTTGGCGCTGCTGGGTGCGTCACTGGTCCCATCAACGGCATCGGCTGAAGATGATGTTCTCTACTTTTACAATTGGTCCGAATACATTCCAGCATCCGTGCTAGAAGAATTTACCGAAGAAACCGGTATTGAAGTCATGTATTCCACCTATGAGTCCAATGAGACCATGTATGCGAAATTAAAGACGCATCCTGAAGGCTATGATTTGGTTGTTCCCTCAACCTATTACGTCTCCAAAATGCGTCAGGAAGGCATGCTACAGAAAGTGGATAAAACCAAGCTAAGCCACTTTGACGGCCTTGACCCTGATAACCTGAACAAACCCTTTGATCCTGATAACCAATACTCTATCCCTTATATCTGGGGAGCAACGGGCATTGGGGTCAACACTGATTTTATGGATAGCAGCGCTGTCTCTCACTGGGCCGATCTGTGGGATCCTAAATGGCAGGGTCAATTGCTGATGATGGATGACGCGCGCGAGCTCTTCCACATCGCACTGCGTAAGCTGGGCTATTCAGCGAATACCACCAATCCGGATGAGATTAAAGCCGCCTACGAGGCGCTGCGTGAGCTAATGCCAAATGTATTGGTGTTTAACTCCGATTTCCCTGCCAACCCCTACCTTGCCGGCGAAGTCACCTTGGGGATGCTTTGGAATGGATCTGCGTATATGGCCCGTCAAGAAGGCGCTCCCATTGAGATTGTCTGGCCAGAAGAAGGCGCTATCTTTTGGATGGATAGCCTTGCCATTCCCGCCAACGCTAAACATGTAGACGCTGCGCACAAGATGATCGACTTCTTGCTGCGTCCAGAAAACGCCGCGAAGCTCGCACTCGAAATTGGCTACCCAACACCCGTTAAAGCGGCTTATCCGCTGTTACCGGCTTCCTTTAAAAATGATCCTAATATTTACCCACCGAAAGCGGTGATGCAGGCCGGTGAATGGCAAAACGCGGTCGGTGATGCCAACCGCTTGTACGAAGATTATTTCCAGCGCTTAAAGGCGGGGATGTAATAACGAGACATTGGGGCCTGAGGGCCCCTTTTTACTGTTCAAGGGCGAGGATTTCATCCACCAGCGCCGGTACGAGCGTGCTGGCTTTGCCGTAACGGCGTTCACTGAACTCACTTTCAACCGCACTGGGCTCCAAGTTGATTTCAATGGTGTGAGCCCCATGCATCGCCGCTTCATGTACAAATCCCGCCGCGGGATAGACTGCACCAGACGTCCCAATAGAGACGAATAAATCAGCTTGGGTGAGTGCATCATGGATTTGTCCCATCCCCAGTGGCATCTCGCCAAACCAAACCACATGAGGACGAAGGGGCGCTGGCATTTGACAGCAATGACAGTGATCAGCATCAGTAATATCCCCTACCCAATCAATGGTCTGTTGCGAGTGGCTGCAGCGTGCTTTGAGGAGCTCGCCATGCATATGAATGATGTGCTGTGTGCCGGCACGTTCATGAAGATCATCAATATTCTGCGTGACCACCAGCACAGTGGCATCACTTTCTTTTTCTAAACGGGCTAGCGCGTCGTGTGCCGCATTGGGCAATACACCGGATTGAAGCTGGCGACGGCGGTCATTATAAAACTGCTGAACCAATCGCGGATTACGCGCAAAGCCTTCTGGCGTCGCGACATCTTCAATATGGTGCTCTTCCCACAGGCCATCTTGGTCACGGAAGGTACGAATACCCGACTCTGCAGAAATGCCCGCGCCGGTAAGCACAACAATGTGTCGGTAGGGAAATGTCATAGCCCATCCTTGAATTTTTTATCTAACACCTTCATTTATAACACCCAAAATGAAACCTTTGAAGCATGGTGGCTTTAGACCTTGGTCGCGAAATGGTTTCCTTAGGAAAAAATGCTCGACCGCGATCACGAACCGCTAATGCAACGACTGGCTAGACCAATCAATCCGTCCGCTTGGGTTACAATACTCACTTGTTTATCGCTTTTGTTAACAATTATGCAACTTGAACGTTATTATAGTGAGCAGGACGGAAAACTGCTTTTTACTCGCCAGCAAGCCAGTGACTTTGCCAAACGTGTTGCCGGTGACTTTAACCCTATCCACGATACTGAGGCATCACGCTTTTGTGTACCCGGCGATCTTCTGCTCTCTATTTTGCTTGCAAAGATTGGGATCAGTGAGCATATTCAGATTCATTTTAATGGCATGATCAGTGCGAACACGCCATTACAGATTGTCGAAACCGATCATGAAGTCACTGTGGTCGATGAAAACCAAAAGCTCTATCTTACCCTGACCCGCCGCGGTGCTGTACGACACGACCCTGCGCTTGCTAACGAAATTGCTCAGCACTATGTACAGTTTTCAGGTAAAAACTTTCCCCATATCATGGTGCCATTGATGCGTGAGCAGCAGATGATGATCAATACCGATCGTCCACTGGTGATGTATGAGAGCATGAGTCTGTCGTTTGATGATTTACAAATTAGCTCGGCAGAAGTTGCCCTTTCTAGCTCAACCATGAGTGTTAACGGTAAACGTGGCAAGGTCGATCTCGCGTTTGATTTTATGGTTGGGGACAGGCGTGTCGGTCATGGTTGCAAGACAATGGTTGCCAGCGGGTTGCGCCCTTATTGTGAAGACGCGATTCAAGATTTGGTTGAGCGTTTCAATGCCCGTAAGCAGGCATACTGTATGGCTTAGCTTTTTTTGCATTTTATCCGCACCCACGTTTCGCCCTGATCTATAGTTAGATAAGGGCGTTTTTATAGGGAAGTTATTATGCAATCCAGTAGCTTAGTTGAGCGTATCGATAAATTACCGAAGATCCCCAAAATTGTGCAAGAACTGATTGATTTGGTAAACAGTGACAGTGCCGATCTCAATCAAATTGCGGACAAAATTTCATACGATCAAGTGATTTCAGCCCGAGTACTCCGCTTATCAAATTCCGCCTATTTTGGACGAGCCCGGAACATTGGTTCTGTCAATGAGGCAGTCATTCGGCTTGGGCTTGGCCCCGTGCGCACCCTCGTCGTTTCAAGTGCATTAATGAGTGCGTTTGACGTCGATAGCGAATTGGATATCGACGCATTTTGGCAGCACACCTTTGAAGTAGCGACCATCAGCAAAGCGCTCGCGGGCTCATTAAAAATGGATCCGAATGAGGCGTTTACTGCGGGGATGCTTCATAACTTGGGCGAATTGCTGATCATGACAACCGCTTATGAACAGCTTGATAGGATTAATCTACATATAGAAGCGGGTAAACCCAAGCAAGAAGCGCAGGAACTCATTTTAGGTGTCACCAGCGCAGAGTTAGGCGGTGAGTTAGCACGTAGGTGGAATTTTCCTGATCGGCTTTGCGATGCAATTCGCTATCAATTTACGCCCGTCCATCAAGAACAATTCTCGCCACTGGCCGGTATCTTACGACTGGCGGGGAAAGTCGACGAATCATGGCAGGAGTTTGTCACCACCGACTCCAAGCTCGAGTGGCTTAATCAGCAGCTCGAATACAATATGCTCGGCTTTCCTAAAACCGTGGTCGCCGCCGTTGATGATGTGATCGGCAAAGGCCGTGAAATGGCGAAGATGCTGAAATAGTTAAATCTGACTGTACATAGAATACAAGCGCCATCCAGCATGGCGCTTTTTGGTTGTCACCGAACGTTGCCATTGCAGCCAAATAAACGCGGTATCTGTTTATACATCACCTTGCTAGAAACAATGGCGAATATCTAAATACTTTTGCCGAATGTGCTCAATGAGTAAGCGGATCTTCTTTGGTGGCTGACGGGTAAACGGGTACACGGCATAAATTCCCAATCGCTTGCCCACCTGATCGGGAAACAAATCAATCAAGTCGCCCCGAGTAATATCCTGATAAACCAAACAACGCGGGACATACGCAATACCGTGTCCCCCAAGCGCGCCTTTCCTCAATGCAATGGGGTTATCCGTCGAGATATTCCCCGACACTTTAATCATTTGGTTTTTGCCCTCACCTTTAAATTCCCAATCACTTGCTCCTGTGGTTTGATAGGCATATTGCAAACAGTTATGGGCTTTCAGATCATGAGGTTGCTGCGGACGACCATGACGTGCAATGTAGCCCGGTGCGGCACAAACCACCCATTGAGAGTCGAGAATATGCCGGGCAATCAAACTGGAGTCCTCGAGATAACCGGTACGGATTACCAAATCAAACCCTTCATCAATCAAATCAACAAAGCGGTTTTCTAACGACATATCAATGGTAAGCCCCGGGTATTGGCTACAAAATTCCGCGACTGCCTCTGCTAACAGTAACTCACCAGAAATCGTTGGTACCGAGATTTTGATATGGCCACTGATCGCCTCACCAAAGCCCGAGACAGCATCAAAGGCTTCATCAGCGGCTTGCTTCACAGTTTTTGCGCCTTGATAGAGTGTCCGCCCCGCATCCGTCAGTGTCAGCTTTCGGGTTGTTCGATACAACAACTGAACGCCTAGACTCTCCTCCAGCTTCTTAATCCGTTTACTAACGACTGAATTTGTAAGGGAATTTATTTCGGCAACTTTGCTGAAGGAACCATATTCAGCGACTTGAGCAAAAAGTACGAGATCGTCTGTTTTCGGCATATTATGTCAATTATGGAAGTAATCATTTTCATTATTTCCATATATCAAGAAAATGTAAACGAGTAATGTCACATCCAGTTAACATCACGTCATCACGATGTCAGCAAAAAAACAACAGATGCGACAGCATAAAAATACGATGGCGTGCCTTGCTTTTACGTGAACTAACGGAAGAGACGTCTAAAAGGACAGACTATGACTGATACCCTCTACGCCCTTATTGCGTTTTCCCCCATCGTGGTTGCTGCCATTTTGCTGGTGGGATTAAATTGGCCCGCCAAAAAGGCGATGCCAGTGGCATTTATCATGACAGTGTTAATCGCACTATTCCAGTGGCAAATGAGCCTTACTCGTGTCTCAGCCTCGATTTTACAAGGACTAATCATTACAGCCGCTGTCCTCTGGATTGTCTTTGGCGCGATTTTGCTGCTCAACACATTGAAACACACCGGTGCGATTACCGTGATCCGTAATGGTTTCACCAATATTTCAGATGACCGGCGTATTCAAGCCATTATTATCGCTTGGTGTTTTGGCTCTTTCATTGAAGGCGCGTCAGGATTTGGGACCCCCGCGGCCATCGCTGCCCCTTTGTTGGTTGCGATCGGTTTTCCTGCGCTGGCCGCCGTTGTGATTGGTATGATGATCCAATCCACGCCCGTCTCTTTCGGAGCAGTGGGAACCCCTATCATTGTCGGCGTCAATAAAGGGCTTGATAGCCACACTATTGGGCAAACATTACTGGCTAACGGCAGTGACTGGGCCAGCTATTTACAAGCTATCACCACCCAAGTCGCACTCATCCATGCCATGATTGGCACCCTAATGCCACTATTGATGGCCATGATGTTGACCCGCTTTTTCGGCAAAAACAAAAGCTGGCGCGAAGGATTGGCCGTGGCGCCATTCGCCATTTTTGCGGGGTTAGCCTTTACCATTCCTTATGCCTTGACCGGGTGGTTACTCGGTCCTGAATTCCCCTCTCTACTTGGTGGATTAGTGGGGATTGTCCTGGTCACCACCGCGGCACGGAAAAATTTTCTTGTTCCCAAAAAGCACTGGGACTTTGATGATGCCTCTACGTGGCCGAGTCAATGGTTAGGCTCGCTTAAAATGGACCTTAAGGTTCAAGAAAAGCCCATGAACATGGCCATGGCTTGGGCGCCTTATTTACTCTTGGCACTGTGTTTGGTGATCAGCCGCGTCAGTCCAACGGTAAAATCACTACTAACAGATGTGAGCTTAAGTTTTAACGCGCTATTGGGAGAAACCGGCATTAACGCGGCGATTCAACCTTTGTATCTTCCTGGTGGGATCCTCGCATTCGTCGCCTTAGTTGCCACCTTACTTCACTGCAAACGTCTCCAGCCTCTATTCAAAGCAGCGAATGAGTCTAGTAAAACACTCATCGGTGCAGGCTTTGTGTTGGTGTTTACCATTCCTATGGTGCGTATATTTATTAACTCAGGTGTGAATGCCGCCGATTTGGTCAGTATGCCAGTGATGACAGCGCGGTTTGCTGCGCAACTGGTGGGTGATGGTTTCCCTGCTCTTAGCGCCACCATTGGTGCATTAGGGGCCTTCATCGCCGGCTCAAATACCGTCTCGAATATGATGTTTAGTCAGTTTCAATTTGAAGTCGCACAAACACTGGGCGCATCAACCGTCACCGTGCTGGCACTTCAGGCCGTCGGTGCGGCAGCAGGTAATATGATTGCCATTCACAACGTCGTTGCCGCCTCCGCCACTGTGGGCTTATTGGGGCGCGAAGGCGCGACCTTACGTAAAACTGTATTACCTACGATTTACTACCTGATTGCCGCTGGGGTAATTGGCATCATCGCGATACATGTGATTCAAGTTGCTGACATCCTGATGGCGGCGTAATCTGACGGTGATAGGCCGAGCGCAGAACTCGGCCTGATTGACCTAACTCAAGCGGGCCAGCCAGGCTGACCCTCAGCCTTTTTGAATATATGGAAGGAAAGGAACGCTTATGAACACCCCATCACGTTTGTCCTCATCACAACAACAAGCATTGATACAAACGCTGACGGATATTGTCGGTCACAAGAACCTACTGACGGATGCAAGTCATACCCAGCACTATCGCACTGGGTTTCGCTCAGGAGGAGGCAGTGCGCTGGCGGTCATTTTCCCAACATCATTAGTGATGCAATGGCGTGTCTTGCAAGCCTGTGTTGACGCCGATGTGGTGATCATCATGCAAGCCGCGAATACGGGCTTAACCGAAGGATCGACGCCGAAGGGCGATGACTATGACCGCGATGTGGTGATAATTAATACCACACGATTAGACGGCTTACAGCTGCTTGATCAGGGCAAGCAAGTGATCAGCTTTCCGGGGACCACACTTCATCACTTAGAGCAAACCTTACGCCCTCTTAACCGAGCCCCGCACTCTGTGATTGGCTCGTCGTGTATTGGCGCATCGATTGTCGGTGGTGTGGCCAATAATTCTGGTGGCGCGTTGGTTAAACGTGGCCCTGCCTATACAGAATATTCGCTCTTTGCGCAGTTAAACGAAGCCGGTGAGCTAGTCTTGGTCAATCATTTAGGGATTGCGCTTGGCGACGACCCGGAAACCATTCTCGCCCGTGTCGAACGCGGCGATTATCGTCCTGAAGACATTACCACGGATACGCGCAAAGCCTCCGCGCATGATTACGAGCAAATCCTCCGTGATGTCGACGCAGATAGCCCTGCACGGTATAACGCCGATAAACACCGTCTTCATGAAGTGAGTGGCTGTGCAGGAAAACTGGCAGTGTTTGCGGTCAGGCTAGATACCTATCCCATTCCAGAGCGTGAAAAGGTGTTCTATATCGGCACCAACAATCCTGATGTATTGTACCAGTTACGTCGCCGTGTGCTCAGCGAGCTGTCACATCTTCCCGAAGTGGCAGAATACATGCATCGCGAGGCCTTTAATATTGCTGAACGATATGGCAAAGACGTGTTTTTAGCCATTGGCCGACTAGGGACGGACAGCATTCCTAAAATGTTTGCCTTAAAAGCTCAAATTACCGCGTGGCTGGATAAAGTGCCCTTGCTGCCCAATTCACTGCCGGATAAAGTCATGCAGTACGTTAGCCAGCTTTTTCCGCAGCATTTGCCTTCTCGTATGATCGCGTTCCGTGACCGCTTTGAGCATCATTTGATTTTTAAAGCATCAGACGAAGGTATTGAGGAAAGCTCGCAATTCTTGACGAAATTCTTTGCCGACCATGATGACAGCGACTTTTTTGTCTGTACCGAAGAGGAAGCCAAAAAAGCCATGCTTCACCGCTTTGCTGCTGCCGGCGCAGCGATTCGCTATCACACCATGCACAGCAATGATGTGGAAGATATTCTCGCGCTTGATATTGCATTGAAGCGCAATGAAAAACATTGGGTCGAGCAACTGCCTGATACCATTGAGTCACAATTGATCACCAAGCTCTATTACGGACACTTTTTCTGTCACGTCTTTCACCAAGACTACATTGTGAAAAAAGGTGCCGATGTACATGCAATTAAGGCAAAAATGCTTGCCCAGCTCAACGAACGCGGCGCGAAATACCCTGCCGAGCATAACGTGGGACATCTCTATGCCGCCGAGCCCGATTTAGCCCATTTCTACCATCAGCTTGACCCAACCAATAGTTTTAACCCGGGGATCGGAAAAACCAGCAAGAAAAAATACAATGCAGACTGTCAGTGTCTTGATCACCAGCTTCGTCATCGAGCAAGTCAGGACACGTCACCCGCCACGCATGAGCACTAAACCGACCTGCAAACCCGCCAACCGTTAGGCGGGTTCTTTTTAAAGCATGGGTTTCTCGCGAATAAAACGCGCAAAGCGTGGGATGCCCTTTTCCGTTACACCATTGTGCCTAACCAAAATGGTACTGCCGATTTCAGGTGGTTCAGCCCGCTGTGCATCGCTAAAGCCTGACCCCACGCGAAATTCAGTACCATCCGCAAGACGTACCACTAAGGCCCCCATCAAGCCTTGTAACCGACCTTTTCCGGGCGTCATACCAACAACGATGGCATCTTTCTCTTGGTAGGTTTTTAGCTTGACCAAGCTCTCTACCCGATCTCCTAAGTACAGGCTATCGGGATGATGCAGCATCAAACCTTCTCCCCCCGATTCATTGATGGCAATAAGCTGTGCTTGGAGCGCGTCATTGTCAGTCACTGGCGTTTGCTTTACCAAGGCTAAGAACGGCGATGCGCTGTTGGCGACTATCTTTTTCAGTGCTGCATAGCGATCAGAAAACGGGCCAGGTTCATCCGGTAAATCAAACGCATAAAAACGAACGTTCTGCCACGCGTCAGGGTCTGGTTTATCGTCCAACACGGTACGCAACACGGTTTGAAACTCGCCTCTTCCGGCCCATAACTCACCATCTAAAGCCGTCGTTGGTAGCGTTCGTATCAATGCATCCGGTGCGTGAATGGGATTTCCTTGTCGGGTTAAGAATTGCGTGCCCGTCCAATAGGCGCGGATCCCATCCAGTTTTTCACTGGCCCAATAGCCACGATAGTCATGTTCGGCAATCTGCCCGTCAACACCATGCATCAACGCTGGCGCGGACGGTGCAGCATCCCCATCACTGCTAGGAAACAGGGTAAACGCGGAGAGTAAGCATAAAGTAACTGGATTTAGGCGTGCCATGCATTCCTCCTTAGTGGTTAAGGAGCATACGCTAGCGCGATAAAAGGCGTCTCAACATGCCTTTATTTTTTGTTGGTAGAGAATTTGCGTTCACGGTGAACAATGTGCAGGTGTTACATCGCCCACCGTGAAATGACTCGTGAAACCTCGTCTGCTGCGCAATCAAGAACCATCAAGCTTGGCTGGCAAACGCATAGATAAAGGTGCCATTTTTTATTGCATCAATCACGCGCGCGGATAAGTAGCTAGGTAACGCCGGGCAGCCCCAGCTTCTACCTAATTGGCCGCTTTGTTTAATCACCTTAGGGTGAGCATAATCGGCACCATGGATCACAATCGCTCTTGCGCGCGCATTATCGTTTAAGCCCTTCGAAAGCCCATCTAAACGCAGTGAGTAGCCATGTTTACCATGATAGGTTTCAGCCGCACGATAAACCCCTAATGATGTTTGCAAGGAATTAATCTGATTCGAGAAACGCTTTGCGTAAAGGGCGCCACTATTCTTGCCATGAGAGACATAAGAGCGAAATAGCACTTGGCGTTTTTTCACATTGATCACCCAAAACCGCTTTTCTGACGACGGTTTTCCGTAATCAATCAGCGTCATCACCGGCTTGCTACTTTGGTTGTGCTTAAAATGGCGATACGCATCAGAAAAGGCCTGATACGACACCTCACCGGCGAGGTTGAGAGACTGATATAAACCACTGACCTCATCTTTAAAACTGGCCCATACTGTGGTTGGCATGCTGAGCGCTAACACATAAAAAACTACCCGATACCAAGGGGCCACACCTGCTTGTTTCATTTTTCTGCTCCTTACTTTGCCACTGCAACACGAACGACCGAGCCGTTTGTTGTCCGTATTGGCAAAAACAAAAACCGTGCCATTTGACACGGTTTCTATTAACTATTGATATTTATATAAATTAATTATCGTTCACGATTTATCCATTCACTGACGTCACACGGCGGCACGACCTTGCCGCGTTTAAATCGCCGCAATGGCGTTTTTAATCCGCTTGTCTGAAATCGGATAAGGCGTACCCAGTTGCTGCGCGAAGTAACTCACTCGAAGCTCTTCAATCATCCAGCGTATGGCTTTTACCTCATCAGGGAGAGTTTTGCCTTTCGGTAACTTATTCAGCAACGCCTTATAGTCATTCATCACAGATTCAATCTTGAGCATATGACTGCGATCTCGCGCTGGATCAATCGGCAGCTTCTCTAACCGACGCTCTATCGCTTTCATATAGCGTAAAATATCGGGCAGCCGCTGCCAGCCTGATTCGGTAGCAAAGCCTTTGTAAATCAGCCCTTCTAGTTGAGCTTTGATATCCGACATCGCAAACGCCATCGAAAGATCCACTTTGCCTTTTAGCTTTTTATTGATGCTAAAGGCATGGGTTAAAATCTGTTCGACCTGTTGAGCAATATCCACCACAGTATCACCTAGCTCCGCACGCACCGTCTCTTTAAGAGCTTCGAATGCTTGCGCTTCCCAGGTTAACCCGCCGTGTTGCTCAATGAGTTTATCCACGCCACAGGCGATGCAGTCATCAATCAAATCCAAAACACGGCCATAGGGGTTAAAATACAGACCGAGTTTCGACTTGTTGGGCAAATGGGTGTGCAGGTATTTTATCGGCGATGGCACATTGAGCAAGACCAATCGACGCTGCCCCGCTTGCATGGCTTTATGTTGTTGATCTTCCGTTTCGAAAAGGCGGATCGCGACACTGTCTTTTTCATCGACTAAAGCCGGATACGCTTTGACTTCAAACCCGCTGCGCTTTTGCTGGTAACGTTTCGGCAATTCCCCAAATGTCCATTGGGTGAGTCCTTGCTGTTCAATGTCATCATCCGCCACATCCGATAACGTCGCTTGCACCTTATCTTTCAGTGACAGTTTCAGTGCATGAAGATCTTCGCTTTCAGCCAAGGTGCGGTTTTTATCATCCACAACGCGGAACTGAATGCGCAGATGCTCTGGCAATTGCGCCAAATTCCAGCTGTCGCGCTCAATGGTGACTCCGGACATCTGCTTTAGGGCTTTTTCCATGCTATCGAGCAAAGGCGCTTCCATGGGCGTCACGCGTTGCAAGACCGCATCCGCATAGTTTGGTGCCGGAACAAAGTTACGTCGTATCGGCTTAGGCAAAGATTTAATCAGCGCGACAATTAGCTCGTGACGTAGCCCGGGGACGTGCCAATCAAAGCCTTCTTCTGACACCTGATTAAGGATTGGTAGTGGGATATGCACCGTCACCCCATCGTGGTCTTGGCCCGGCTCGAATTGGTAGCTTAATTTGAGTTTTAGGTTGCCTTGATGCCAAAAATTGGGGTAATCCAGCTCCGTGACATGGCTAGCGTCACCTTGCAATAGCATGGCTTTTTCAAAGCTAAGCAGGTCCGGATTGTCTTGACGAGCCTTTTTCCACCAGGTGTCGAAATGACGCCCACTGACCACGCTATGATCGAGGCGCTGATCGTAAAAGTCGAACAAGGTATCGTCGTCTGCCAATATATCGCGCCGACGAGATTTGAGCTCGAGCTCCTCCACTTCCGCCAACAGCTTTTGGTTTTGGCGGAAAAAGGCATGTTTGGTTTGCCAATCCCCCTCAACCAATGCCGAACGAATAAACAGCTCACGGCTAAGCACCGGGTCGATGGGGCCATAATTGACTTTACGGCTGGCGACAATCGGGATCCCGTATAGCGTGACCTTCTCGCTGGCCATGACAGCCGCTTGCTTGCGTGACCAATGTGGTTCACTGTAGCTGCGCTTAATCAAATGCTGCGCCAATGGCTCCACCCATTCAGGTTGGATACGCGCAACAATTCGCCCCCAGAGTTTCGAAGTTTCAACCAGCTCAGCAACCATCACCCATTTAGGCTGCTTTTTGAAAAGCCCAGAACCCGGGAAAATATGGAACCGTGCATTCCGCGCGCCTTGGTATTCGTTCTTTTCTTGGTCTTTCAGGCCAATGTGGCTTAATAGCCCTGCTAACAGTGCCATGTGAACGGCCTGATAGCTGGCAGGCTCTTGGTTGAATTGTGCATTTTGCTCTTTCATTACTTGGGTGATCTGATAGTGAACGTCTTGCCACTCTCGCACCCGCAAGTAATTGAGATAGTCTTTTTTGCACTGTTTACGGAACTGGTTATTCGATAGCGCTTTTTGCTGCTCTTTGACGTAATCCCAAAGGTTTACATAGGCTAAAAAGTCCGATTCTTTATCGGCAAAACGACGGTGCTTTTCATCCGCTTGCTGCTGCTTATCCGCTGGACGCTCACGCGGGTCTTGGATTGCTAAGGCCGCGGCAATCACCATCACCTCATTTAAGGCACCATGCTTGGGCGCCTCAATCACCATGCGTGCCAAACGCGGGTCAATCGGCAGTTTGGCTAAGGTTTTACCAATCGCGGTCAGCTTACGTTTATCAGTGGCTTGGCCGGGCTTGATCGCCCCCAGCTCTTCGAGCAAACGAACACCATCTTTGATGTGACGGCTGTCAGGCGGCTGAACAAATGGAAAGGCTTGAATATCACCGAGCCCTAATGCCGTCATTTGCAGGATCACCGAAGCCAGATTAGTCCGCAGAATTTCTGGATCGGTAAATTCAGGACGGCCTAAAAAGTCCTCTTCGCTATACAGACGCACACAAATGCCTTCCGACACACGGCCACAGCGTCCTTTACGCTGATTAGCACTGGCCTGTGAAATCGGCTCAATTGGCAGTCGCTGCACTTTGGTCCGGTAGCTATAGCGAGAAATCCGTGCCGTGCCGGGATCAATCACATACTTAATGCCCGGAACGGTTAGCGAGGTCTCGGCGACGTTGGTGGCCAGTACAATCCGGCGACCTGAGTGAGATTGGAATACACGATTTTGCTCACCAGCAGAAAGCCTTGCGTACAAGGGTAAAATTTCGGTATCGCGCAGTTGACGACGCTGAAGATGATCGGCGGTGTCGCGAATTTCACGCTCACCATTCATAAAAATCAGGATATCACCCGGCCCTTCCTGACACAGTTCATCGACCGCATCGCTGATCGCTTCCAGCTGGTCACGATCGCTATCGTCCTCTTCCACCAATGGGCGGTAGCGCACTTCCACCGGATAAGTACGGCCAGACACCTCTATCATAGGCGCGTTATTAAAGTGCTTAGAAAAACGCTCTGGATCGATAGTTGCCGAGGTAATGATGACTTTGAGATCGGGGCGCTTAGGCAATAACTCGCGCAAATAGCCAAGAATAAAATCGATGTTTAGGCTGCGCTCGTGGGCTTCATCGATAATGATGCAATCGTACTGATTCAGATACCGATCGTGCTGGATTTCGGCCAACAAGATCCCGTCCGTCATCAGTTTGACTTGCGTCGCCTCTGAGACTTTGTCATTAAAACGTACTTTATAGCCGACGCTACTGCCTAACTCGACGTCAAGCTCTTCAGCAATTCGTGAGGCGACCGAGCGTGCAGCCAAGCGACGTGGCTGAGTGTGACCTATGGTACCAGCGACGCCTAGCCCAAGCTCCATACAGATTTTGGGTAGCTGAGTGGTTTTGCCTGAGCCCGTTTCCCCCGCAATGATCACGACTTGGTTGTTCGCGATTGCCTCGGCAATGTCATCTTTCTTCTGACTGACTGGCAACTCTTCCGGGTAGCGAACGGTTGGCGTATTGATACAATCGTTTAACGCTGCAAACAGTGTCTCTGACGTGTTGTGATGACGTGAACTCAAGGCGATTCCTGCTTACTGCTTAATCTTTTAAGGCGTTTATCAGTGTCACAGCCGATAAATAAGGTTGATTGGAGACGCATCCTATCACAAAGTAAAAAGAAACAAAGCCGCGCCATCGACGCGCAAACCGCCAATACGGTGTTGCTAAAGTAAACGTATTGCCCGTTCACTACGTACTCAGTGTGTAAAGACGGCCAATAAACTCCGCAGTTTGGGAGAACAGCCATGCTAAAACAGCTTTTTAAAAAACTTGAATCCGCCCTCGCCGCTGATGCGACGCAACACAGTGAGGCTGGGCTATCGCTGCATCAAGCGATGGCAGGCTTATTGAGTGAGGTGGCGATGGCCGATCACGACATTGATGAGCGGGAGTTTGTGACTAAGCGCGATCGCATTTGCCAATTACTGAACCTCGAGCCATCGCAAGCAGATACACTGTTGGCCGAGGCACAAGCTCACAGTAAACAAGCGACGTCGCTATACGAATACACGGACAAGCTGCGTGATTTAGACCCACAAGCACGGATTGAACTGATTGAAGCCATGTGGTCGGTGGCGTATGCCGATGAAAATATCGACCCGCTCGAAGAAGCGGTGATCCGTAAAACCGCCGAGCTGCTTTATGTGGATCACGCGGAATTCATCAGGGCCAAGCTGAACGTCATCGAGGCGGATTGAGATCGGCTTGCTCGCCAACCCGCACAATCACCGGGCCGTATGCAGTACTGACCTGCACTAAAGGGGTCGCAAATACGTCAGACAAGCGGGTGTCCGAAAGTACATCACGGGGTGCACCACTCGCCACCATCCGGCCTTGGTTGAGCAAAACCACGTTATCTGCGTGCGTCAGGCTGCGGTTAAGATCATGGTTTGCCATGACGACGCACAGTCCCTGCTTGGCGGCGTGAGTAATTTCTGCGTAAATCGCTTCTTGCTGAGCAACATCCAGCCCCGTCGCCGGCTCATCCAGCAATAACACAGAAGCTTGTGGGTTTAATTGCCTGTCAACTTGCAATAATACCCCAGCCAGCCTAACCCGTTGCCATTCGCCTCCTGACAAACTGTCAACACGACGATGAAGCTTGTCATCAATCGACAGCGATTGGCATACACGTCTTACCACCGCATCACGCGCAGACACTTGGCCAAGCTGTAGACTGTCGATGACCAAATTGAGGTATTCATACACGGCCATCACGAAGGCAGGTTTTTGCTGTTGTATTAAGTAACCGCGAAGATGCGCGAGATCTTGGCGGCGTAGGCCGGCAATAGCGGTGCTTTGAATGCTCACCTGGCCGTGTTCAGGCGTACCAAGCCCTGACAGTAAATGTAATAACGTGCTTTTGCCACTGCCGTTAGGGCCAATCAAATGCGTAACTTGCCCTGGCTGAAAGCGGATAGACAGTGGCAATAAACGCGGCGATAAGCTCAATTGATGTGCTGTTAACATTACACCGCCTTAACCAGCATCCAAATGAATAAGGGCGCACCAATCACACTGGTCACCACCCCAACGGGGAGCTCTGCCGCATCAAGCAGCAATCGACCCAGCGTATCGGCACTGACCAGTAAAATCGCCCCAGCCAACGCCGACAAAGGCAGCAAGTAGCGATTCCGGCTACCAAACCACAAACGTAAATAGTGGGGTACCACAAGGCCAATAAAGCCAATCACGCCAGCTGCAGCTACCGATAATCCGACCAAGATGCTGATCAGCACAATCAATTGCCAACGCAAGCGATGGGTATCTAGCCCCAATTGTTGCGCTTGTACATCACCAAGCATGAGTTGATCCAATTGCTGGCCGAATTGACACAATATCGCGATACACGGCGCGGTCAGCGCCAACCACGCGATATGGCTTAAGCGCATACCGGACAATGAACCCATTAGCCAATACATCAATTGGCGAAGGTTAAAATCAGAGCTGAAATAAAAGGCTAAGGTCACCACCGCCCCGGCAAGGATGCTCAAGGCGACGCCCACTAACAAAATGCGTGACGTTGCTAAGGCACGCCGAGCAAGCAACACCAGTATCAGTGTAAAGAGGCTAGCACCAAGCATAGCCGCAACCGCCATCATGCCGCCGGATGCCCATGCTGGCGCGAAAAAAAGCAACAATACGACTGCGACGCTGGCGCCGCCTGAGATCCCCAACACGCCGGGCTCGGCAAGCGGGTTACCGAGTAATACCTGTAAACTCGCCCCTGCGATGGCAAGCGACGCGCCAATGAGTATGGCCGCCAACACTCGCGGAAAACGCAGTTGTACCAGCAGCTGCGACTCTAATACTGAGTGATTGCCAAACGGAGCGATCCAGATCTCCCCAACGCTCAGAGCAAACACGCCAACGACCAGTAAAACGCCACTAAATACTAGTAAAGCACGCCGCCATCTGGCTTGCTGGCGTGAAGTAAGTTCGGACACTCGCATGCGTCATCCATTATTTTGATTCTGTGACGCACTTTACAGACTGGCGTGAGGCTTGAAAAGCGCTACGCAGTGGCTTTTTGTGGTACGTGCACATAGAGTCTTGTCCCTTGTCGGTCGCCAATAACACGCCTTTTTCAAACGGTGTAAAGTTTTTGGCGGTGGAGGGAAACGTGAGTGCAAATTGCTCCGTGTGCTTGGTCAAGGTTCGAGTCACGCGGTAAAAGCGCATCGGCGCCAACTCAGTCGGTAACGTAGCGGCTTTTAACAAGCCCCGTAAGGTGCGATCAAGTGGCTCGTACTCACGCATATCATTTTCAAACAACGGCGCCACACGGCCCATTTCTAAGGTTGCAGCCAGCGCATCATGGTGATTGGCGCTATACCAACTAAAGGTTGGTGAGGGTGATTGAGACAGGACAGTGGCATCCATTTTCGCGTCATTGAGTAATGCGGCCAATGGGCGCACGTCTTTCTCGGTCGGCGTGGTTGGGATCACTCCAAACATATAATGGTAGGACTCACGAATCGCACTGTGTAAATCAAGATGCCAACGGGTCATGTTATCCGGTTGAGCCGCGAAGAAATCGCTCACCGCTTTCTGCAGCTGGTTGGCAAGGTAGTGCTCTTCGTTTTTTTCCTCATTCCAGCCTCCGAATAAGCGGTTGAGGTTATCTTCAATAAAACGAGTGTGCGCTTTAATCGCCTCAGCATGACCAATGATCAGTAACAGTGGTACATCAGGAGTAAATTGCTCTGCGAGCATATCCGCGAGCAGCTGGTCAATCAGTTCAATCGGTGCAGTTTCGTCTCCATGGATCCCCGACGATAGCACCACACAACGGCAAACGTTGGCCGCATCGGGTTGGATTGAGATGATACCGGGCGCGCTGTGATTGAAGGTCAGCGAGCCAACTCGCCATGAGTCTGGGGTAAAGGCGTGAGGTGCAGTCAATGCCGCATCAATAAAGGCACCAGGACGTGTTGTCAGCATAATGCTTCCTTTTATTACAACTAGACAACAAAACGTTACAGTGACTTAACCGATAAACCCAGCGTTTTCCCTTCACAGTGTGATCATGTATAGACAAATTAAAAAGCCGCCAACCTTTCGGTCCGCGGCTTTTTATCCGTGGCATCGTCACCACTGGCACGAGTAACGCTCTGTTTATTTCTCTACCTTGGCGTTCTCAACCCGTGCTTTTAGTTTTTGGCCAGGTCGAAACGTCACAACGCGTCGCGCAGTGATTGGAATATCTTCCCCTGTTTTAGGGTTTCGACCGGGACGTTCATTCTTGTCTCGCAAGTCAAAATTACCAAAACCTGATAATTTCACCTGCTCGCCACTTTCGAGTGCTTTACGAACTTCTTCGAAAAACGCTTCGACTGTCTCCTTGGCGTCCCGTTTGCTAATCCCGATATTTTCAAACAGGTTCTCAGCCAAATCGGCTTTAGTGAGCGCCATAGGTTTTTCCCTCAAGAATTGTTGAACACATATGCAATACCGCAGTATCGACACCACCATTCTACACGTGGTCCACACGTCTTTAGCCCTTGTATTTTAGGGATATTTGAGGACCAACTCAAAACAAGTGTATGCCAACTGGCTGATTTGCGCCAACTTTTTTAAGTTGCAAAAGCAAGAACAGTGTCCAAAAATTTGACCTTTGTTACCAGCCACTTACCAAGCGTATTTTAGTCACGCTATTTGCATATATCCATTAGTGACTGATTTTAGGCAAATTTATCAATATCTGAGCGGATTTTATACAGATTTAGTGAATTTACTCAGCTTTTCAAACGGATAGATGTTAGATCAATTAGGCATAAAAAAAGCAGCGTTTCCGCTGCTTTTTTCTAATCAGAGTGGGATTAATCACGCAAAGTTACGCCCAGTTTCTCTGATAAATGGGCCACAACACCAGACACGGCATCGCTAATATCGGCTTCTTCCAACGTGCGATCATCAGACTGAAGCGTAAGGGCAATCGCCAAGCTTTTCTTACCTTCTTCCACCCCTTTGCCAGTGTAGAGGTCAAACAGTTTCGCCCCTTTCACCAACGCATTACCGCTTTCCAAGCACGCAGCTACTACGTCACCAGACGCGAGTGTTTGGTCGGCAATCACCGCAATATCACGGCGGTTTGCTGGGAATTTAGAAAGGCCAGCGGCTTCTGGAATAAAGCGGCTGTCAATGGCTTGCCACTCAATCTCAAACACCACGGTACGACCATTTAAGCCAAACTCACGCTCAAGCTCTGGGTGTAAGGTGCCCATATAGCCAACGACCTTGCCATCCAATTCAATCGCAGCAGTTTGACCCGGGTGCATCGCTGGATGCTTGGCGGCGACAAAACGGAAGTCAGACAACTTACCGCTCAATTCAAGAACAGCTTCAAGATCGCCTTTCAAATCAAAGAAATCCGCTGTCGCCGTTGCCATATCCCAGTGCTCCTCGCTACGAGGACCAGCAATCACACCCGCAAGCATACGCTCTTGACGAATATTTTCTTGGCGAACAGCACCCGTCATATCGCCTTCTGGAGTGAAACGTAAACCAAACTCAAACAAACGCACGCGTGGTTGTTGGCGTTTTTGGTTGTACGCTACCGTATTCAAAAGCCCTGGAAGCAGGCTTAAACGCATGGCTGACATGTCTGCAGAAATTGGGCTTGGCAGGATTAGCGGCTCAACATCTGGCACAATCAACGCTTGCTGTTTTGGCTCGACAAAGCTGTAGGTAATCGCCTCGTGGAAGCCACGGTCAACCAACAAATCGCGTACACGTTTTAGCGGCATCGCGGCTTCTTGATGCTCGCGCATAGTCAGTGCGGCTTTCGGTGCGCGCGTCGGAATGTTGTCGTATCCATAGATACGGCCCACTTCCTCAATCAAGTCTTGCTCAATAGCAATATCAAAACGCCAGCTTGGTGCTGTCGCCTGCCAACCTTCCTGCGTCTGTGTGACGCCACAGCCAAGACGGGTCAGAATGTCGGTAACGGTGGCATCGTCGATATGATGACCCAGTAGGCGATCAAGCTTCTCGCGGCGTAAAGTCACAGTGTCACGCTTAGGTAGATGCTCAGATGACTCACCCACCACAATTTCACCGGCCTCTCCGCCACAAATCGCGATCAATAGTTCAGTCGCACGCTCCATCGCAGCAGTTTGCAGTGCTGGATCAACGCCGCGCTCAAAGCGGTGTGACGAGTCAGTATGCAAACCATAGTTACGTGCACGACCACGAATGGCTTCTGGCGCAAAGAAGGCGGACTCTAATAAGATATCCTGAGTCTCCGTCGTCACACCTGAGTCTTGACCACCAAAAATCCCCGCCATCGCCAAGGCTTTTTGGTCATCGGCAATTACCAGTGTTTGCGCATTTAGCTTCGCTTCGTTGCCATCGAGTAAGGTCAGTGCTTCGCCTTCTTCAGCAAGACGCACGACGATGCCGCCTTCAATTTTGCTGAGGTCAAACGCGTGCATCGGCTGACCTTGTTCGAGCATCACATAGTTGGTGACATCAACAACAGGATCAATGGCACGAATGCCGCTGCGACGTAGTTTTTCTTGCATCCAAAGTGGTGTTTGTGCGCCAACATTGACATTGCGAACGACACGGCCGAGGTAACGTGGGCATGCCTGAGGCGCATCAATACGTACCGTGACTTTATCATCAATGCTAGGTGCCACTGGAGTAATGGTCGGCTCGGCTACATCGGCGCGATTAAGCACGCCCACTTCGCGAGCGAGGCCACGCAGGCTCAAGCAATCAGCACGGTTGGGTGTCAAATCAACATCAATCGCAGCGTCATTGAGTGACAAGTATTCACGAATATCGGTGCCAATCGGTGCATCGGTTGGCAGCTCAATAATGCCATCAGATTCCACATCGATGCCCAGCTCGGTAAAAGAGCACAGCATCCCGAACGATGGCTGGCCACGCAGCTTCGCTTTTTTGATCTTAAAGTTTCCAGGAAGGACCGCACCAACGGTCGCTACTGCAACTTTCAAGCCTTGGCGACAGTTTGGCGCACCACATACAATATCAAGTAGCTCATCACCGCCAACATTGATTTTGGTGACACGCAGTTTATCCGCATCCGGATGCTGACCACACTCAACCACTTCGCCAACCACTACGCCGGAAAAGTCGCCGGCCACTGACGCAATGTCGTCTACTTCTAAGCCGGCCATCGTGATTTGGTGGGCAAGCGCCTCGGTGTCGTTTGCTGGGCTCACCCACTCTCTCAGCCAAGATTCACTGAATTTCATTATTACCTTGCCCCACTGATTACTTAAATTGTTTCAAAAAGCGCAGATCGTTCTCGAAGAACGCACGAAGGTCATTCACGCCATAACGCAACATGGTCAAGCGCTCTACCCCGATACCGAAGGCAAAACCTTGGTACGCTTCTGGGTCAATGTTTACCGCGCGTAGGACATTCGGGTGAACCATGCCACAGCCTAAAATCTCAAGCCACTTACCACCTTTACGGCGCACATCCACTTCTGCTGACGGCTCAGTAAACGGGAAGTAAGACGGACGGAAACGCACTTCTAAGTCTTCTTCAAAGAAGTTACGCAAAAAGTCATTTAACACGCCTTTCAGGTCAGCGAAGTTAATGTCTTTATCAACCAATAAACCTTCCACTTGATGGAACATGGGGGTATGGGTCTGGTCGTAATCATTTCGATAAACACGGCCCGGCGCAATAATGCGGAACGGTGGCTTACCCGCTTCCATGGTACGAATTTGTACACCCGAGGTATGGGTTCGCAACATCAGATCTGGGTTGAAGAAGAAAGTATCATGGTCTGTGCGTGCCGGATGGTCCGCAGCAATGTTCAACGCATCAAAGTTGTGGAAGCCGTCTTCGACTTCTGGGCCTGCGGCAACAGAAAAGCCTAACTCACCAAAAAACTGTTCGATACGCTCAATAGTACGCGTTACAGGGTGAATACCACCGTTTTCAATACGACGGCCCGGCAAGCTGACATCAATGGTTTCAGCCGCAAGCTTCGCTTCCAACTCGGCGCGCTCAAGTGCATTTTTACGCTCAGCAATCGCTTGTTGTACGGTTTGCTTCGCTTGGTTGATCGTTTGACCTGCTTCACGACGCTCTTCCGGAGGCAATTTGCCTAAAGCTTGTAATTGCGCGGTTAATTCACCTTTCTTACCCAGGAATTTCACCCGGACCTCATCCAGTGCAGCAACGGATGCGGCACTGGCGATCGCCGCTGTTGCGCTAGCAAGAATTTCTTCTAATTGTTGCATTGTTTCCTCGTCGACCCGTGGGGCTGTCCAACCAGATTAAAGAAGTGGCATACCAGTTGGAAATCGTGGTTTACCAATTGTCTGAGCAAACTGACAGAGCGCCGATTTGCACTACCATGCCAATTAACTGAGAGAACGGGTAATAAAAATGACCTTACATACTAATTAATGCCACGGCTAATGCCAAACCCTAAACCACTTTTGTTGGATTTTTCCACACTGATTTGCGGAGAAAAAGTGAATTTGTCTGCTCTTTAAGCAGAGTTGTCAGTCACAGCGACACTCGGAGATGATTTATATTGCTATTTGTTCCCGCTCGCCTCAGTGAGTTTGTTATTCTACTGCCCAGCTTTTTGACCGATTGGAGCCTTGCATGAACCCTAACTCTCTGCCGCTGCGCGTTTTTGTATCAACGTCCACTCACCCTTGGTTCAATCTTGCCGTGGAAGACACCATATTTCGCACCATGTCGGCCCAACAAAATGTCCTGTTCTTGTGGCGCAATGACAATACGGTGGTCATTGGACGCGGTCAGAATCCTTGGCGCGAATGTAATACGCGAAAGATGGAAGAAGACAAGGTGGTCTTAGCGCGTCGTCAAAGTGGCGGTGGCGCAGTGTTTCATGATCTCGGCAATACTAACTTCACCTTCATGGCAGGCAAACCCGGCTATGATAAATCCATTTCTACGCAAATCGTCCTTGATGCGCTCAAGTCGCTTGGCGTGAATGCCTCCGCCAGTGGACGCAACGACTTGGTTATGGACACCCCTGAAGGACAACGTAAAATTTCTGGCTCTGCGTATAAAGAAGCCAAAGATCGTGGTTTTCATCATGGCACATTGTTGATTAACGCCGATCTATCTCGATTGGGTGATTACCTCAACCCCGATCCCAAAAAACTGCAAGCCAAAGGTATCACGTCAGTCCGCGCTCGCGTCGCTAACATTGCGGAGTTTGTGCCATCGGTGGATCACGAAAAGGTCTGTGACGCCATCAAACAAGCATTCTTCGCGCACTTTGGTCAGCACACTGAGATTGAATACATTTCTCCCCAAGCAAAACCTGACGTCGAAGGGTTTGATGCTATCTACGAGAAGCAATGCAGTTGGGAATGGAACTTTGGTCAAAGCCCGCAATTTATGCACACCTTTGACGAGCGATTTAATTGGGGTGGCGTGGAGTTACACTTGGACGTCAAACACGGTGAGATTGTGGACTGTAAACTGTTTACCGACAGCCTGACGCCCGGTCCGTTAGAATTACTGGCCAATCAAATGGTGGGGCAAGCGTATCACCACGAAAAGCTTTATCACTTTGTGATGAGCTGGGCTGATGCCGATCAGAGCCACCAAACTATGTACGAAGATATCGCGCTGTGGCTACGTAACGCTATTGTCTGATTTCTATCCAAACGCACTCTTCATAGTGACACACGTCACATAAACCCCCTTCTTTTGATCCCACTCAAAGATTTAAGAGGCTGCTACACCAACTATGATGGTGGCAGCCTTTTTTGAAATCCTCAAAACACAATATTTCAACTACCTGCTCGAAAGTTAATCAAATGACTCATAAAGAGATTGATTAATAGATTTTAATTTTGGTAAAAAACCATTAC
>NZ_MUFN01000027.1:0-48161 GCF_001996205.1 Salinivibrio sp. IB574
GATACACTCTTTCTCAGAAAAAAATGTAGGCCCGCTAAAGAATTTCTCCAGAGGGATTAAACTGACATCATCTCCTTATATTATGCTTTGTGATCAAGATGATGTTTGATACACTCTTTCTCAGAAAAAAATGTAGGCCCGCTAAAGAATTTCTCCAGAGGGATTAAACTGACATCATCTCCTTATATTATGCTTTGTGATCAAGATGATGTTTGGTTACCCGAGAAAATAGTGAAAAGCTATCAAAAAATCAGCAGTTTTTGTTCATCTAAACCCGCGCTGGTATATTGCGATTTAATGATCGTGAATGAAAGTTTAGATTTATTTTCATCATCTTATTTTTGCTACAAAAAAATCCCCAAAACTTGGGATAAGCACTTTATTCAATTATTACAGCAAAATACGGTATCAGGCTGTGCTGCTATCTTTAATCGTGCTCTTCTTGAAAAAGCTACTCCTATCCCCGACGACGCCTACATGCACGACTGGTGGTTAGCGTTGGTTGCTAAAGCATTTGGGAATCTCAAGCTGATAGATGAGCCTTTAATCAAGTATCGACAGCACGCGAATAATAGCATTGGTGTTAAAAAGCGTACGCTTAAGAGAATAGATAAGCAATATCAATGCTTTAAATCAAGTATGATGAAGGTGGAAAAACAAGCGAAGGTGTTTTCTAAGTCTTTTGATGTTTCGCCACAGACTGCTTTAGGCAAGGATCTTGTATTGATCTCAAGCATGAGTGCGCTGACTCCTTTGCAAAAAGTGAGGCTTTGGTGTCAGAGAAGGTTGGATCGGAGTCACATTACAGGTCGCATTATACTGCTAGTTTACTTGCTATTTAGCTGCAAGTGAGTCACATTTTGTACGAAATTTTAAACTTATTCATCATAGAGAAAGTTATGGACAAGCGCATATATTTATCCTTATTAGCACCGCTAATCATCGCCGGTTGTGGCGGTGGTAGTGATGGTGGCAGCCCTGCTCCGACTCCGAAGTACACGATCGATTTCGCTAGCTTTTATGTGCAAAAAACAGACAGGACTACGACAAACTGCTCTATTTACGATGAAACAGTTTTTTATAAAGAACAAGATCCTTCCGATCCAAACTACGATCCAGATGCTGAACCTGAGATTGATTATCGCGAATGGGTACTTGCGAATGAGATACGAGACACGCGTCTTCGTGTGGTGATTCACGGGGCTGACGGTGCTGTACTGAAAAGCTTCTCTACGGTCGACTCTGAGTGGTCCAGTACGGGCAACTTATCAATCAAAAAAAGTCAAGTGCCGAATGATGGTTATCTCACTATTTACGAAAGCATCGTAAGGCCAGGCGGAACAAGTATTTTAGATAGCGTCTCGTATCAAAAGTCGCTACTAACATCAAGCATGCGCTTCAATAGCTTCAGACCCAATGAAGGACAGGGTAACTGCATTACGTCGGGTAAGAACTTCCCTAAATTACAAGAGAAAGAGCAAACCTTAGAAGACGGCGGGGACTCAAGTGGCCAGGTGTTTGCTATCAATACGCGAAACGAGGATTTTTGGGCCACTTCACCGATCAACGTACCCGCTAAGCTTGATAGTGAGCAACTACTAGCGGCTCGCTACGAACGTCTAGACTCGGATACGAAAGACAACGTTAATGAGAGTATTCAGCAAAACAAATATCGCCTCATTAATGCATATAAACTGTTCAAACGTGGCAACATTAGCAATAAGCCACTGGCAATGCATGAAATTGGTGACGATCGCCGTGATGATTAGAATCTCTGGTATGCGCCTCTAGCAGGTACCGGCACTCTTAATAACGCTAAACTCTACATCCACCAAGGTGGTGAGCCGTTGTTATGGCAGGTCTTACCTAGTAATAGTAATGGTGAGTATGGCTATGCATATGATATTGGTGCACGAAACTACTATCTGAATGGCCAAGGCACACTGAACAACTGGGGCTTAACCTTTAGCGAGAAGGCACAAGATGTCAGCAGTGGTATTGATTACTCGAACGCGCTATTAGACATCAATACACCTAATAGAGTGTCCTCAACTCAAGTGTTAACTTGTGGTAGCAGCGTAACCGGATCTTGTGTTCAGGGATATGTAAGTGGTGAAGAAGATACTTGGGATATTCAGCGTAGCTTCCTTCGCTTTATTGATGGGTCTGGGCGCGAAGTGCGTCAGGTTATTTACTCTAAACCTCAATCTATGCTGCCGCTACTGTCTTTTACTGGCTTCAACGATTTATTTCAAAATGAAAACATCAATAAGGCCAAAATTTCTCTGATATCGGCAGATAGTGATGATGCACTAGATGCGCTGACTGGCAACAATATCAACGTTAGGGGTGTTGCTACACAGACATCGGATGTATTGAATGATCCGGATAACGATGGTATGGCACTACTTCATACAGAGTATGAGCGCAAAAAAGCGCAGACGCAGCTTAGGGTGCAACCACATAGAGTAATCAGCGCAACAAACTAACCGAGACTATCTTAACGTAGTCGAAGTGGTGAGAATCCAACCAAAAAACTGCCCTTCATCCGTATCAAGGATAAGGGCAGTTTATTGTTTCTGGCTGCACACTTTATTTCGTTGGACAGAGTCGTTATCATCATTCGTTTTCTTTAAGGTTGTTAGTATAACCTATATATCCATAGGAAGACGTTTTCTCAAAGTCAGTGGAAGTGTGCCATATGCTCTTGCCTGGCGAGGGTCTGAAATAGCAAGGAAAAAACGTGAAGATACTTATTACTGGCGGAGCTGGCTTTATTGGCTCGGCACTTATTCGACAAATCATCAGTAATACTGACCACAGCGTCGTTAACGTTGATAAACTAACATATGCAGGTAACTTAGCCTCAGTTGCTGATGTGGCGTCATCCCCTCGGTATCGATTTGAACAAGTAGATATTTGTGACAGTGATGCTCTCTCTGATGTTTTTCATAAACATCAGCCAGATGCAGTCATGCACTTAGCAGCCGAGAGCCATGTTGACCGCTCGATAGACGGTCCGTCCGCATTTATTGAAACAAATATTATTGGGACCTACACATTGTTGGAAGTTGCTAGAGCTTACTGGCAATCCTTATCTGCTCAACGCAAAGACGCCTTTAGATTCCATCATATTTCAACAGATGAAGTCTATGGTGATTTACCGCACCCAAGTGATTATCGACAAGGTAAGCTGCCGATGTTCACAGAAACAACTGCGTACAAACCAAGCAGTCCATATTCAGCATCTAAAGCGTCGAGTGACCATTTAGTCACCGCATGGGCGAGAACCTACGGATTACCAACGCTTATTACTAACTGTTCTAACAATTATGGCCCCTACCACTTCCCTGAGAAGTTAATTCCGCTTGTTATTTTGAACGCTGTCAATGGAGAGCCTTTGCCGGTCTACGGCAGTGGCGATCAGATCCGAGACTGGTTGTTTGTGGAAGATCATGCGCGAGCACTACTCACTGTGGTAGAAACTGGAACAGTTGGTCAGACATACAATATTGGGGGACACAACGAAAAGACCAATTTGGAAGTCGTTGAAACTATTTGTGACTTACTTGATAAGTTAAAGCCACAAACAAACTCTTATCGAGACCAAATTACTTTCGTTAAAGACAGACCTGGCCATGATCGTCGCTATGCAATTGATGCAAGTAAAATTGAAAGAGAGTTGGGCTGGCAGCCGCAAGAAACCTTCCAATCCGGAATCGAAAAAACGGTGCGTTGGTACTTAAATAACCAAGGGTGGGTTGATGCGATTCAATCGGGGGAATACCGCCAATGGGTCGAAAAGCAATACGGGGAGCAATAAATAATGCGAGTATTGCTTTTTGGTACAGATGGACAAGTAGGATGGGAGCTACAACGCTCCCTCAGCTATTTGGGAGACCTATTCTGTGTAGGGCGTGATCATCCTGACTATGAAGGCGATTTCCTAGAGCCTAGCGGTCTCGTCCGCACTATTGAGGCGATTAAGCCAGATGTGATTGTAAACGCTGCGGCTTACACCGCGGTTGATAAAGCCGAGACCGATCAAGAGAACGCCCATAAAATCAACGTTGAAAGCGTGCTAGCGTTAGCTAAAGCAGCAGAAAAACATCAAGCATGGCTGGTGCACTACTCAACAGACTACGTATACGATGGTTCTGGTGACCTACCGCGTAGTGAGGAAACACCCACAGCCCCAATTAATGTTTACGGAAAAACTAAGGAAGCATCAGAACGGGCAATACGCGCACATTGTTCTCGTTATCTCATTTTTCGCACTAGCTGGGTATATGCCGCACGTGGCAATAACTTTATAAAAACCATGTTGCGCCTAGCAAAGAGTCAGCAAACACTCAGCGTTGTCGATGACCAAGTTGGCGCTCCCACAAGTGCAGAGCTACTCGCTGACTGCACCGCACATGCAATTAAAAAGGTGAAAAGTGTTGCACTCCAGGTAGATGAAGAAAGGTTAGCTGGAACTTATCACCTAGTTGCTAAAGGCTTTACAAGCTGGCATGGATTTGCAAAAACCATTTTTGATCTGTCAAAGAAAAATGGGATAAAACTTGTCGTTCAGAGCGTTGAGCCTGTGCCAAGTAGTAACTATCCAACGCCTGCTGCGCGACCACACAATTCTCGATTGGATGTATCAAAATTTGAAAAGAGCTTTGATTTAACATTACCAGCATGGCAGCTGGGTGTTGAACGTATGATCAAAGAACTATCTGAGTAGTTATATGAAAGAACAAAAAAAGCGTCGCGGGATTATTCTCGCAGGTGGCTCAGGAACGCGTTTGTATCCAGTCACACTTGCAGTAAGTAAGCAATTACTTCCTATTTACGATAAACCCATGATTTACTATCCGCTAAGTACATTAATGCTAGCGGGTATAGACGAAATACTCATTATCAGCACACCGCAAGATACACCGAGATTTGAGCAACTACTTGGTGATGGTAGCCAATGGGGTATTAAGCTCGAATATGCAATACAAGAATCTCCTGATGGACTTGCGCAGGCATTTATAATTGCAGAATCTTTCCTAGATGGGGCCCCCAGTGCTTTGATCTTAGGTGACAATATTTTTTACGGACACTCATTACAATCTTCGCTCGAACAAGCAAATAGTAAAACAGAAGGCGCAACTGTATTTGCTTATCATGTACATGATCCTGAGCGTTATGGAGTTGTGGAATTCGATGAAAAAGGCACTGCACGCTCTTTAGAGGAAAAGCCTTGTAAACCTAAGAGTAACTATGCTGTTACAGGTTTGTATTTTTATGACGAAAAAGCGGTTGAGCGCGCGAAGCAGCTTATCCCATCAAAGCGTGGCGAACTAGAAATCACCGATTTAAATAAGATTTACCTAGAGCATGATGAACTATCAGTAGCGCGTATGGGACGAGGCTACGCTTGGCTTGACACAGGTACTCACGAAAGTTTGATTGAAGCGTCAAATTTTATTCAAACGATCGAGCATCGCCAAGGATTAAAAGTCGCATGTCCGGAAGAAATTGCCTATCGGAAGGGTTTTATCAATGCCGAACAGCTTAAAAGCTGTGCGATTCCACTCAGTAAGAATGGATATGGACAATACCTGCTCAAATTATTAGAGACTGAGTAATCAGTATTCATTAATCCACAATATCAATAAGTAGCGTCGCTTTTTGGGTGAATAATAAACGAATTATTTTATCAATACGCGGCGTTATAGGAGAAAATATGAAAGCTACGCCTACTAATATTCAAGGTGTTTATATTATTGAGCCAAAAGTTTTTGGAGATGAGCGAGGGTTTTTCTTCGAAAGTTTTAATCATCAAAAATTTGAAGAAGCGATTAAACAGAAAGTCAACTTTGTGCAAGATAATCACTCACGGTCAATTCAAAATGTAGTGCGTGGTCTACACTTTCAAACTCAACAGGCTCAAGGAAAATTGGTTCGATGCACGCTCGGTGAAGTTAGAGATGTGGCTGTAGATATTCGTCGAGACTCTCCTACATTTGGTGAAGTAGTTACAGTGGATCTAAGCGCAGATAATAAGAAGCAACTTTGGATTCCTGCCGGCTTAGCCCATGGATTTAGTGTGCTATCAGAGGTGGCAGAGTTTTTATATAAAACAACTGACTATTATGCGCCTCAGTATGAAGCATGCATCAAGTGGGATGATCCTACGCTAAATATTAACTGGAAAATTACTGGGGAAGCTATTGTTTCAGAAAAAGACAAGCAAGGTATGAGCTTTAGAGAGTTATAATGATAGCGTCTGAAATAAAAAGAAATAGCACTTTGCTAATTTCTCTTGTTCGCCGAGAGTTGGCTATAAAATATAAAGGCACATTATTTGGATTCTTATGGAGTATCATTACGCCTATATTTATGCTTTTAGTCTACTCCACCGTTTTTGTAGTAGTTTTTAAAGCAAAATGGCACTTGAACAACAATGAACAAGCTGATTATGCACTTATGCTATTTGTTGGGTTGCTTTGTCATATTTTTATATCCGAAGTGTTGACAGCTTCAAGCAGTGTGATCGTTAACAATATAAACTTAGTGAAAAAGGTCGTTTTTCCTATCTCGCTGCTACCCCTAAATATTATTCTTTCTGCATTTGTCGGTTTTGCCCTAGGTATAGGCCTTTGCATCCTATACGCCAGCTATCAAGGCTATACTGAAAGCTATATTTTTTATTTATGGCTTCCATATGTCTTTCTTGTGTATTTATTCACTGTAAGTACATTTGGATATATATTTGCTTTTTTAGGTGTGTTTTTAAGAGATATTACTCAAATAGTCCCTATATTGAGTACAGTGCTATTATTCACAAGTACAGTGTTTTTCTCAATAGACTCAGCACCAGATAAAATAAAGCCTCTACTTTATTTAAACCCAATCAGTGCAATTGAATATAATCTATGGAATTCCACCTAATATCGAAAACCTAAATATACAATTTTTATTATATGCAATAGCGTTTGTGTTTGCTGTTATTATATTCAAACGATTACAAACAAGTTTTGCAGATGTGTTGTAGGGGTAGTAATGGCTAAGCTAATAGGTCAGATTCTTTTAGAAAAAGAAGTTATTAATGAATCAGACATAAAAGAAGTAATAAAGATCCAAGACCAAGCTAATGCACTTGAAAGACCTTATTTCGGAGAGGTATGCATTTCTAATGGTATATGCTCTGAAAGTGATATTTTATCTGCACTTAGCCAACAGTTAGGCTTTTGTCTATATGATGAGTTTAACGAGAATTATTTGAGTGGCGCTCAACCAGATTCCAGCCTGGCGCTTAGTTACTTTCCTGAAGACTGGTGGAAAAAAAATGGCGCTTATCCACTTCTGTTAAATGAAGAGAAAAGAACTCTATTCGTTGCTTTGACTGACGTTTGGAACGAATATGTTATTCAAACGTTCGAGCAGAAGTTTCAATTAGAGATTGAGCCTGTACTTATCTCTAACTACCAATATCGACAATTATTATCAACGTTTGAAGAAAGTGATGCTGAATTATCTGGCACCATTGTTGAGGGAGATACGAGCTCTGCACCTGTGGTTAAACTAGTTAATGAATGTATTCAAAGGGCTATTATTGATAAAGCCTCAGATATACATTTGGAAGTCAATAAAGGGAAATTCTATATAAGATATAGGATTGATGGTGTACTTCATACGGTTGACCAGCCTGACATATCACTTCACTCCGCGATTATATCAAGGGTTAAGTTAATGGCAGGGCTAGATATCTCAGAAAAGCGTCTTCCTCAGGATGGACGAATAAAAACTAGACTATCAGGTAATCAAGTAGATATTCGTGTTGCAACAACACCTACTGTGTTTGGTGAGAACGCAGTTTTACGTCTTCTAGTAAACGAAAAATCATCTCCTAATGGGACCGTCAAACAGACTTTAGATATGTTCCCAGACCAGTTGGCCCTAATTAATAAAATAATCACAAATAAAAATGGAATCTTCCTTGTTACGGGTCCAACTGGTAGTGGTAAAACGACTTCTCTTTATACTTTATTAAAAGAGTTGAACGACGAGAAAACAAAAATAATTACAGTTGAGGATCCGGTTGAATATCAAATGTCGGGTCTTACACAGATTCAAATTAATAGTGATATCGGACTCGATTTCGCAACAGTACTACGTTCTGCTTTGCGACAAGATCCTGACATAATGCTAATCGGTGAAATGCGTGATAAAGAAACCGCACAAATTGCAATTCAATCAGCATTGACCGGACACTTTGTATTGTCGACATTACACACTAATGATGCACCTAGTAGCTTTATTCGTCTTAAAGATATTGGAATTCCTGACTATCTTATTAAGTCAACAATTGTAGGTGTGATGGCGCAACGTTTGCTACGAAGAGTTTGCCCTCATTGTGCTCGAGAGGACGAGACTGCGTCTAAAATGGCAGAGAATGTTGGGTGGGAGGCGATAAAAGAAAAGTGGTCACATGTAATTCACAAAGAACAGTGGCTTTCTGCTACCGGTTGTGAAGAATGCAATTGGACCGGATATAAAGGTCGCCTCCCAGTGTTTGAGTTAATGTCTTGGTCTACTGAGTACGATGTGCCGATTGAGACCTCGTCAATATTAACTATTGCTGAACAGCAAAATATGCGAACACTGAAACAGGATGCACTATTGAGAGCGGCCAATGGAGATACCACACTTGAAGAAGTGATGAGAGTTATAGGATGAAAGACTATAAATATATAGCTCGTCGCCATGATGGTAGCCAATCCGATGGATGGATTAGAGCGAATAGTAAAGCCCATGCTGAAAAATTACTTGCTGATCGTAAATTGAATGTCATTTTGGTTGTTGAAGAGCGAGGTCAACGTAAGTCAGCAACTAAAATTAAGCGAGAGTCTTTAATGACATGTTTGAGAGAGTTGGCAACTTTAAGGGAAAGTGGCATGGCTCTTGACTTGTGTATTCAGTCCCTTGTAGAGACAACAGAAGAAAAAGAACTAAAGTCATCTCTTGTGCGCATCCATCAGGATATTTCTAGTGGTATGAGTTTGTCTGAAGCGATAGAATCTCAGCCAAAAATCTATCCTTTCTATGTCAGTTCCATGTTAAAGCTGGGGGAGGCAAACGGTAATCTTTCGGAATCAATTCAAAGTGTGGCTGAGCGAATGGAAAAAGAGGAAGCTATTGTAAGTGAGATTCGTTCAGCACTTACATATCCTTCTTTCCTTATCGTGATTTGTATAACGATTGTACTTTTTCTTTTTTCTTACGTTATTCCTAACTTTGAATCAATGATAAGTGAAGCTAACGAGGAATCAGCACTAGCGGGATTGGTCAATTTCGCAAAGTTTATCAACTCTAACATGTGGTTTATTGTTGGTATTATTATTGCTCTGATTTTGTACGTAAAGTACCTTTCCGATACAGGGAAACTCAAAGAGATTGGAATGTCCTTTATGAAAAAGACGCCGTTTTTGAGGGATCTTGTAAAAGCATGGCAAATTGTCCAATTCTCATCGAGTATGCAGAAATTGATAGAGTCCGGTGTTGATCTCGTAGATGCGCTTGTCATAACAAACAATAATGTTTCTGACCCTGATATAAATCGAAAACTGGATTTAGTAACAACCCGAGTGAAAGAGGGGGAACCTTTGGGTGTTACATTGCAAGAATATGATGTGTTCCCAGCCATCGTTAATCGGTTAATATCTTCTGGAGAAGCAGGGGCGGCACTGGCGCCATGTTTTAGAGAGATTAACAAGTTGTATGAAAGACGACTCTCAGTGGGAATTAAGCAAGCCTTGTCCGTGCTAGAGCCTGCAATTATTGTTATTATGGGGGCCATTGTTGGTTCAATCATGATAGTACTCATCTCGGGTATCATATCGATTAACGAAATTGGATGGTAAAATGAAACGTAGTAAAGAATCTGGTTTTACACTCATCGAGTTACTTGTTGTTCTCGTATTGATCTCCTTGTTAGCTGGGCTGGTTGGACCAAGACTTTTTAATCAAGTCGGCTCGTCAAAAACGAAAGTTGCTAACGCGCAAATCGAGCTGCTTTCTTCGGCGATTAAAACTTATCGTCTTGATACTGGCGAGCTACCCACTACCGAACAGGGGCTATCTGCTTTAATGGTCAAGCCTAGTAATGTCGTTGGCTGGAATGGTCCCTACTTATCGAAAGCGATTCCTAATGATCCTTGGAATCGACCATATCACTATGAATTGAAACCGAATTATGAGTTTCTTCTTTACTCCTATGGCCGAGATGGCGAGAAAGGAGGAGAAGGTGAAGACGCAGATGTAGGCATTTTGGAATGAACTCAAAAGGCTTCACATTAATTGAACTATTAATTGTGATGGCATTGCTAGCGCTTATCTCTGGAGTAGTTGTCCCCAGGTTATGGGGGCAATATACATCTTTTAAAGAGCAGCATAGTATTGAATCCTTGTGGGGAAAGGTGCAGCTAGAAGCTCAAAAAAAGAACGATGCCTCTGAAGTTTTCTTTATCGATGAAAGTTCGATTTCTTGGCTAACTAAATTAGCAGAGCAAAAACAACTTTCGATAGAGTCGTATCAACCTATTTTCTATCGAGCGGACGGTTTTGTAACAAGTGGTCATATATTGTTCGAGTCAGACGCAGGAAACCGATGGCGGCTAGAAGTGGAAATGCCATATGGGAAAGTTAAGATTCATAAAGCAGAATAATGGTTTTACTTTAATTGAAGTCCTTGTTGCGATCACAATTGTTGTGAGTGCATTTTCAGTTATATTTCCTGTAATGTATCAGTCTAATATACAGACGTCAAAAGTAAATCAAGCATTAATTGATGCCCAAATAAAAGAGTCAATTATCAATGAAATAAGTGTTATTAATGTCGCTACAAATCAATCAGGTGCAAAAAAACTAAGTGACAAAATAACATATGATTGGAGAGCTGTGCCGGCCAGCAGTATTATCGATGTTCGGGATGATACAGGGCAAAGAGTACAACTTTTCACGGTTCAGGTAAAATACAAAAGAAATAATAAAGAAGTTACTTTATCATTTGATCAAATGGGCTGGTATGATTAAAAGGGAATTAAATCAAGGGTTTACTTTGGTAGAGATGCTCGTGGTATTATTCATTTTTTCAATGGTTATATCACTTGTTATGTTTGGCTTTGAGCAAGGTAGAAGCCAGTGGTTGCGAACATTAAATGAAAACCAAGGATTCCAAGAAAGCTATAAAAAATTTAAGTGGTTAAATTCTGCTTTTAACCAGGCAATAGCATCTAATTTTCAGATTGGGTTCTCAGATTCCTCCCCTTACTTTAAAGGTAATGAAAAGTCAGTGTCTTTTTTGAGCGAGAGCCCGATTTTGGGCGGACCTGGCACCTATGCTTGGATAGAAATAAAGCAACGTCTGTCTGCTGAAGGCGATAAATCAATTGTTTATTACGAAACGCCTAACGCTGATCCTTATTACGGTACTTACCACACTGAACAAACAAAAGAGCTGATCCTTTTCGAACATGTTGATGAATATAAGTGGAGTTTCTATATCGACGACATGGCTGATGGTCCTAACGGTGGTCGTATAAGAGTCGGCCGACACTGGGCTAATGAGTTTGATAGTTATGATGACAGCCAAATGCCTGTTTTGATCAAGTTAAACGTTAAGCTAAATAACGGTGAAGGGTATGATTGGCCATTTAAAGTGACTCAGTTTACAAGAAGTGCAGATATTGGCTCACGAGTAGAGGTGAAATGAATAAACAACAAGGGATCGTATTACCTCTTACATTAGTCATTATATCTATGTTGCTAACAATCGGTAGTATGATGCTTATTAAGGCGGACACGAAATTACAGTCTGCCGTATCGGCAAGCAAAAGAGTAGATGCGCTACTCCACATCCATTCCGCAGAACAACGACTCTTTTTTGGTATGTTGGCAGGCGAAAGATTACCCATGGGGTACCAGATAGGGGATCTATTTCTGAGAACAGATGGCGAACCTATTAAGCTAGATAATGGTGTGCATGTTTCTCTACAAGATTTAAAGGGTTTAGTCAGCCTTCGCTATATAAAGAAGGTTAATCTCGTCAGCATATTGAGGCTATATGTTTCTGAGAAAGAAGCAGACGAAATTGCTAGCAGTATAATTCGCTGGCAATCTCAAGACAACGGAGGTTATGGACGGCAAGATTTGTTTAGAAGCATGGATGAACTACTCTTGATCGATGGTATCACACCGGAAATATATAACGGTACAGCATCCAAACCAGGACTACGTGACCTGACGGTTCTCAATCATGCTATTGACGTGAATTATGCAGTTGTACCTAATTATGTTCTTAAACATGTATACGGACTGTCCGGATATGAAATTAGTCGTATTGAGTACCTGAAAGTAAACCAGAGGTGGCGTGAGCTAGAGTCCTATCTTTACGAAATAGGTTTAGGAAGTGAATTGACTCCAAGTACTCGACTACGCGTTCAGTATGAATATAATGGAGTACGAGCTTCTGCTGAATATCGAATCCGGCCTGGCACGAGTATGCCGCCACCGATAAGAATGTGGCGATTTCCGGATTATGAGCGGTATTTCCTGTTTAAAACCCAAGATGTTGGAGATTAATAGTGCTATCAGCCTTACAAAAGCATTATGTTGTATCACCTGAAGACAAGCATACGGCAGGTAGACGAAAAAGATTTGATAGGGTTGTAGGGTTGGTACCACACAGCCGTTGTTTGTATAAGACTTATACATACCAAGCAGCAGTAGTGACTCGCGAAGAAGTCGAGTTATGTGTCAAGTCTGAACTTGAGCGGGAGTCATTGTGGGACGACTTTGAGTTTTATTGCTTTATAAAGGCCGTAGACAATACTTGGGTAGCTTGTGTGTGGGTATGGTCCGGTAGCGAAGTAACTTTCGATGTTGAGGTTACTCATGTTATTCCTGCACTTGCGTACGAGTTTGGTCTGACAGAACACCCCAAATGTGTTATTTTGCACTACGAGAATCATTCAGAGTGGGTCGCATTTATCGATGGAGGTGTAATAACTAAAATCGTTAAAGTAAAAAAAATGCTCACAGAAGTGATGAGTCAGCAAGTAAACTCTTTTTCAGATGTAATATATGGTGACATTCATAAGTCACAGCTAAATATTAGTGCACCTATCACGTCATATGAGCGAACTATCCCTAGGATAGCGATTCTAAATTTAGGTAAGTTACCTGTCTATCATGATATCGCCAACCCAAAAACATTTTATAAACCGGCATTGGCGTTTATTTTTGTTTCATTTCTTGTCTTTATTATAGATTATTCGGTGATCTCATATAAGAAAGACATGATCAATGAAAACCTAGTTTCGTTACAAGATGAGACAAAAGATATACAGCGGATCAGAGCGATCGATGCTGATATGCGCAAGGTAATATCAAGTGTAGCTAAAATAAAATCGGAACAGCAACGACTAGCAAAAATTATGGATAATATGCTTGTCAGTCTTCCTAGAGATACTGTGTTAAATCAGTTTACCTATTCCTCAGGTGTTATTGTTATCTCGGGCTTCAGCCTTGATGCTTTGAAACTTGCTGATGTTATAAGCAACTTCGACAATGTGAAAAATGCTCGCCTAATTGGTGAGGTTGTCCCACAAAAAGAAAGCGATAAACAAAGCTTTAAAATTGAAGTTGAGGTGGAGTAGATGCTTTCTGAATATCTGAATAAATTTTTTGGCCCACATACCAAACTACGCCAAGAGTTTGAAAATAGTATCGTTACTCAGTGGTCTTTGCTTGGTATTCTTGTCATTGGCTTTATTATGATTGTTGCTACACCGTACATATCATGGCGTAGCGAACAAGCAAGCCAAATTCACAATATAGCTGCGCGAGAGGCGCGACTAATCGATCTGGCTGATCGTCGTGCAGAGATTGAAAAGAATCACCAGGTGCTTGAAACGCTGTATAAAGAGTCACAAGCTATGCTAGTTGACGCGCCCTCATTTAATCGAGCGCTGTCGCTTTCTCTTGAAAAAATAGAAGCTATGTATCAGCCGATAGGTTTACGATTTACGACCCGTCGGTTTGGTGAACCCAGTCAAATTGCGTGGGCAGGTGAAAAGGTGCCCAGTCGTTGGCAGTGGGTTGGTTCTAGCCAGAGCATTAGCGACTATATCTATAAATTAGCAAATTCGGATACTATCATTGTCCCAGAAAGTATGGATATTAAGCCAAAGGCCAGCCGGAATGGAGACGTTCAATTTGAACTATCAGCAACACTTTGGTCTGTTCGCTCACTCTCAATTGAACAGTTGAAACAGCAAGAAAGAGCACTAGCACCATGAGTATTATCACCAAAAAACGGGTTAAACATTCAGCAGTATTAGCTTCAATACTTATTATTGCTGTTTTGGTGTCTTTTTGGTCGCTAACAGTGAGTAATCGTTTAGAGCTAAATAACAGTGATAAGCTGGTAACACGCAGCGACTTTTTTGAGGACTACGGACTCCCTTCAAATGCACCTGGAAATCTATTTGTTGACGGCCGAAACCGCTCTAACACCGAAACCGCCGATGTAAAAGAAGAGAAGGAAGTCAATACTACACCGATTCAACTAGTCAGTGTTATCTCTGTGCATTCACAACCCTATGCTGTTTTCTTAAAAGGAACGGATAAGATCACGGCTGCGATAGATGAGAAAATTGATAATGATTATAAGGTTAAAGCTATAACGCCGACATCTGTTACTGTGACTGACACAAGTGGAGAGAATAAGACCTTCATGCTGTTTCCTACAAATAACGCTAAGCAAAAAGGCAAAGATAATGAATAACCCGATTATAAAAAGGAGCAAACGAGTGACCAAGCCGCTCGCCGTAGCCGTTGCATCAGTATTGCTGCTAAATGCATGCGCATCTAATCAATCAGATCCCAGCGTAAACAGTATTGAGGCTCGGCCAGTCTCCCAGCAAAGCGATAGAGTTTTAGTTGATGAAAATCGGGGAGTCTCTTCTTCTGTTTCAGAGAGTGAGAAAGTATCGAGCGCGCCGCTCATCTACAAAGATAGCCTTTCTAAGAGCGCAAGAGATGCGGGTATTGTTCTACCTGAAGAGTCGGTTAGCTTGAATGCTGATAAAGTTCCATTAAATCACTTCATTAATTTAGCATTGGGTGACGTACTAAAACTTGATTATATCGTTGATCAGTCATTGAACAGTAACTCATCACCAATTACTCTCAGAATTAATCAACCGATTGGTAGCGAGAGGATGCTTGGGTTAGTTGAAGAGGTTTTGCAAGTTAATGGCGTATCATTGGTTCAAGATGATGGTGTGCTAAAAGTGCTACCGGTTAGTAAAGTCAATAACCGGGCACCGGTATTACTCTCTGACTCAGTTGGTGCCAAACTAAAATACGGTAACGTTGCCGAGATCATTCCAATTTATTATCTCTCATTGAATGACGCCTCATTACTGGTAAACCAACTTGTCAAAGACACACGAGGTTCAAGTGTCCTTTTACAGAGACACCTCAATGCCTTAATGGTTGTTGCTCGTAAGGGGGATATAGATAAAGTACATACAATGCTTGCGCAACTAGATGTTCCCAAAAAAGTTGCAAGCAATATGAAACTCATTCAGCCACGATACTTATCACTGGATGATGTTGTCGACGATTTAAAACTGGCCTTACAAGCATCTGGTGTACCCGTTTACGAAGGCAACGGCACGAACGGTGTGGTGTTAACAAAAATGTCTAACAACACATTGCTAATGACAGCAAGCACTGCAAGTTGGTTACAGTACGCTGAAGATTGGGTTAAGCGCATAGATAAGCCTAAACCTGTTGGGGGAAATGAAGGCGTTTATGTGTACTACATGCGTAATACCAAGGCAAATGATGCTTGGGGTGTCATCTCTGCCATCTTTGGGCGTCAAACACAACAAGATGCTGGCGAAGAAGCGGGCGTTGACCTAGTAAAAGAAGCGGAGAAATCGGCTTCTGACAGTGAATATACGCTACCAGGCAATAAAGGCCTTGATCGTTCCAAGAAAAAAACTGTTACTAATTCTAGTGTGGTTACTGATAGCTATCGAGTGGTTGTTGACCCTAAACGTAATGCTATTATTTTCACTGGTCAGTACAACGACTATCWACGGCTGATTCAGCTGTTGGAATATGTTGACCAACGACCACGACAAGTCCTCATTCAGGCGGTTGTTGCAGAGGTTAAGTTAGAAGAAAGCAGCAGTGTTGGAGTGGACTGGAACTATAATGCTAATCGAAGCAATAGTAGCAATAAGCTTTTATCCGTCATCGGTGAGGGTCTAGCGGAAGGCGGTTCGTTAAACCTGAGCCTCGCGTTAGGTAAGACTAACGTTGATATTAATGCCTTACTTAAGGAGTCAGGCTCTAAGGTGCTCGCAACGCCTCGAATTTTAGCGTTAGACCAAGAAACGGCTAGAATAAATGCCGGCGACCAAATCCAAGTAACAACTGGGGAAATCGAAGGTGAAGATGGAAAAACAAAATACACGACACAGTTTGTGAATACGGGTGTCACGTTAGAAATTACTCCCTCGATTAATCAGAATGGTCTTGTCGAAATGGAAATTAGTCAAGAAGTGAGTACGCCTAATATTTCAGAGACAGGAACATCAATCAATACCCGTTCTCTCCAAACTATGCTATTAGCAGATAGTGGACAGACTGTCTACATGGGTGGGCTAATTAATACTAATACGAAAACGACTGAGAATAAAATTCCGTTATTGGGTGATATTCCTTGGTTAGGTAATTTATTTAAATACCAAAGCAAAGGTTCAAATCGCTCAGAGGTTGTTTTGTTGCTGACACCTTATGTTATCAATAGTAAAGAAGATGCGGTTTTCTACACCAACGAATTTAAAGAACTTACTGGCTGGAACCCTATCGAAGAGCTAGAAAGCAACTAAGAGTATAGTAAGATAGACGGGTCCGCTAGTTGTTTTAAAAGGAGATATACGTAATTAGCCTTTATGACTAGAATCAATGTGGGCTCGTCAACAAGAACACAATTTATACTAAAGATAAAAGCATAGCATTCGCTATGCTTTTTTATTAAGGAAGAGTAGTTTGATTATCTCTGTACACCTGCCCAAAACAGCGGGCACCAGTTTTTTTGATGCATTAAATAAGGCTTTTAATGGAGAGGTATTACGAGACTACCAAGACTTTCCATTGCACAAGACTATCCATGATAGGACACACAAAGCATTTTCTGATGCACTATTCATGGAGGATGTATTAAACGATAAGCACGCGGAAGTGCGGTGTATACATGGACATTTTATGCCGGTTAAATATGCGTTGCTACCCGAGCATAAAACTGATTTTATTACCTGGATGCGACATCCTGTCAATAGGTTAGTATCTCATTATCATCACTGGGTGAACACATATAATGAACATTCCCCCTCATTGCAGAAGCGTGTTGTAGAGGAGAATTGGACACTCGATGATTTTGCGTGCTCTTTAGAAATGAAAAACGTCTACGCACAATTTTTGTTTTCTTTTCCTATTACGAGATTTAAGTTTATAGGGATTACGGAGCACTATTCGCAGGATTTAAATTGGCTACGTGAAAACTTACTTGGCCAGCATATTCAGGAAAGCCAATTAAATAGACGCAAAACCGATTATTCTATTGACCCTAAGCTGAAAGATGAAATCGAAACGTTCCACATCGAGGATATGGATTTATACGAGCATGCTCTAAAGATGAGAGAGAAAAGAGTTTGGGTATAGGGCCTTTATGGCCCTTTTTTAAAGGACTTTACATAATTAACGTGGCGACGTAGGACGATTTTCGCATAACGCCTAGCAAGCCAATACCAAAAGTCTTTAGCTATCGAGTTAGGATTTTTGAACACTTCTTTCTCAGGAATAGCAACATGAGTAATACCTAAGAACTTAAATATACGATTGAGCGTATTTTGATGGTGATGTTTTAAATCGCTGTTGTGAACAACGAGGACTTGGTCCTTTGGAAATACGCGATATAGATTATTTATCTGATCAATAAATTTTCCTCGCCTTAAGTAGCTTTGGGTTCGAGCCGGTTGTTTCCATTCGCGATTATTATGTAGTCGCATCCTGATAGGCTCAAATAGAAATGCGAGAAAAGGGTTTAAATGTTCCTGACCACGGCTTTTAGCCATCATATATTGTGAAAAAGCGCGTTCAATAGGATCTCTCACGACCAAAATAATTTTAGCGTCTGGGTTATATAAGCGTATTTTATTAGGAATATCTTGCCAGTAAGCGTAAATTGGTGTTGCATCACAAGCATAACGTTGTTCAGCGTAGTGAGAAAAATAGTTATTATAGTGTTTATCGATATCTGTAAGTTTATACGTGTCGAAGTTTGGCTGATCAAATAGATGTGCTTCTTTCTTTAATGCCACACAGATATCTGGATGCTGGGACATAAAATGGGCTAGGGCTGTCGTACCACATTTCTGTCCTCCAACAATAAATAGATTAACTTGCTTGTTCATGGACCACACTTTCAACTGTCAAACCAATATCGACAATACCCGTTGCATCACTGTTGTCCTCAATGACGGAGAACATGGCGACATCGACACCGCGGTGAAGGAATTGCCGCTGGCCATCAACAATGCCAGAGCATCCACAATTCAGAAAGTAGTCGCCTTTTTGCAATGTGCAAATAAACGAAAACTGTACTTCGACTGAACTACTTGCTGACAGATAATCGATCCGCTTTTGGTGACTTCTCGTTGATGTTGCTCCACATATCTCTATGCCATTGATTGTTTTTATCATCATGCCAAATCCGACTTCGAATACATCTCTTTCAGCCTGAACGTTAAAGCAGTAGCGATAGCGCTCACCAGCCACCAGCACATTTACACGCTCTCCTTGTGTGTTTTCTATCCTAGGCTCCGTGATTTCAGCGCCATTTTTCTGATACCAGACGGTCGACTTTGGGGTAAGTTCCGGACTCCAGTGCGTAACGCTTTGTGTTTGCTGTTTTTTTTCAGTTATGTTTTCCGTGTTAAGCTCTTCTGAATTAATAATCTTTTCACGGAAAGCTAAGCGTTCTTGTTCGTCTGTCATGTGGAGCAGTTTATGGTAGTTGTGTACCACTTGCTTTGGTGTGTCTACCATTAGAAGTTCTCCGCGATCCAGTAGGATCGCGCGATCACACAGTTCTATCACTTGACTGGCAGAGTGAGACACAAAAAGAAGAGTCACGCCTTGAGACTTGAGTTGCTTAAGCTTGGCTTGGCATTTTCTTTGAAACGCGGCATCACCGACTGAAAGAGCCTCGTCGATGATTAAAATTTGAGGTTCAATATTAATTGCTACCGCAAAGGCAAGACGAAGCATCATACCACTGGAGTAGGTTTTTACTGGTCTATCAAGAAAAGGGCCAATATCAGCGAAGTCAACGATGGCATCAAAGCGCTGTTTAATCTCGTCGTGAGATAAACCGAGGAGCCTCGCATTAAAGTAGATATTTTCTACACCCGTAAATTCCGGATTAAACCCTGAGCCTAGCTCTAGTAAAGCGGCTACACGTCCTTGCACCGTTACATGCCCAGAAGACGCCCGCAATACACCACATATTACTTGCAATAACGTTGATTTGCCTGAGCCATTATGTCCGACTATACCAAGTGTTTCTCCAGGGTATGCAGTAAAAGAAATATTTTTAAGGGCCTCAAAGCGAGGTTGACGCTTTTGTGGGAGCAATTTTGTTGCTAGCACGTTGATTAGCGTGGGATTGAGCAAGAAGGATTTGCTGATACCAGATACTTCTATAATGGGATTCATAGCCATCAATAGCGCAATAAAAGCGTCATTATGGACGAATTAACCGGTAGACGCAAAGTATGAAATGGTTATTTTAATAGGCACTATCGGTGTATTTTGGCGAGGCAGCAGCAGGGGCTAACACAATAATGAATACAATGAAAAAAGGAGGGCGATAGCCCTCCTTTCACTACGATATCTATAATCGATAGATTACAGAGTAAAGTCAACGATAGTACCGTTGTCACCGTTGTCACGGTTAACGTTACGAGTACCGTTTTGGATATCAGTACCTGCGTCGTCTTTCTTACGAACAGCTACTTCACCCATGTTAGTCTGAACTTCAAATACAAAGCGTGCTTGACGAGCTGGAGCAACAGTAACATCTGCCATCTCAGCAACACCTGCTGGAGTTAGAGTTACTGCACCACCGCTAGGCAGAGTGAAAGGCTGGCCGTCTTTCTCTAGCACTTTGCGGTGTACCAGTGTTTTGATGCCGTTGTTGTTATCAACGTCAACTTCACCAGTTGCATCGGCACGAGTGTTCGCACCCATTGCTTCGTACTCATAGATGGTTACTAGGATCTTACCACCTTGCTCACCCAGACGGTTTGATACGTCACGGATGAAGATTTTGTTTGAAGAAGTAGAACCAGTAGTGATGGTGTCAAACTTCATACCGTCACGATCAACTTGGATTACTTTCTCTACAACGTCTTCTACTGGGTAGAAAGAGTCAGTCTCAGCAATTTCGCTTACAGACTTGAACAGGTTACCAGCGTCACGGTTGAACTGTGCAATTTCAGCTTTAACAGAGTACGTACCAGAAGAGATTGGTGATTTAAGCGCGTATAGGCCTGCATCGCCAATTGCTGGATCGTCGTAGTTAAACAGAGTTGCAGTTAGTGTTTCAACGTCTTGACCACGAGTGATACCTGCGTTGCCTAGGTAGCGAGCTGCTTTGTCGCCGTCGGCATTTACAATCCAGCCAGTTTTCGCGCCAGTTGAATCTAGCAGTTCATTAGATGCGTCAACGTCGAAACCAGAGAAGTCACCACTCAGAGTGAAACGTACTTGTTCTTTCTGAATGTTTTGGTTGCTGGTGTTGTTAGTGAAGTTGAAAACGCCGTTGATGTCTGCATTCTGGCTGTCAGCGATAACGCCAGTTTGCTGAAGACCAAGCTTGTAGTTTTCAAAATAAGTGTTTACAAGCGCTGTTGCTTGACCTTGAGTCACTAGCGCAGTGTTGAACAGAGTCTTAGTCTGGTCAAATACGATAGGCGTATCTAGCAAGTCAGCGGTGTACGAACCGTTATGCTGAGCACCAACAGTCAGTACTACTTTCTCAGCGTTACCGTTGCGGTCTTCAAACAGTTTGAAGATGTTGGTCGCATTAGAAAGTTTCAGGTGGATTTTGGTGTTAGCGTTTGCTAGCGCTTCTACGTTGTCAGCAAGCTCAAGACGCAGAGTATCGTTAACAAGCTCATACTTCAGACGTTTTTGACCGTTACCTAGGTCAGTAAACTTGAACACGGTTTCGAGGTCAGCAATTGCGTTGCTACCAGCGAATACGTTGTCACCGTCAGTATCAACTTCGATACCTACCAAGTTGGTACCTGCTGCGTTAGAGGTCAACCAGCTGTCCACTTGGTTACCGTTAAACTCAGCGCCTTTGCCGTCTTTGATTTCAACGATAACAAAACCGTTGTTACGCAGTTCACGTTCGATGCTGCCGGTTGCTACAGGGTTGTCAAAAGTAAGCTCTAGATCTTCTACAGCGGTAGAGAAATCCAATGCAGATTGTTTGGTTTCTTTAGCGATGACAGTGGTTTCAAAACCAACTTGGTTGTCTAGGTGAACATCAGCGAATGCACCCGCTGACAGACCCATAGTTACTGCCGCTGCCACTAGCGTTTTTTTCAACATGTTATTTCCTTTATTGGATCCATTTTTTGATTTATCAACTCGACGAAAGCGCGAGGTTGTATTCGCACATTTGCCCAGTTGATGTTGATCAACCTTCGGTGCACTGTGAGCACCAACTACCCCAATGCATGAATCTCATGACACTGAGATAATGCGAAGGATTCACTGCGCGCCGAAATGCGCATGAGTATTGTCGTGTAGGGTAGACAAACTTGTCAACGCTGAATAATGAGTTTTTTGCGCCAGTATCACATAAACGTATCGAGCCTCCCTTATTTTGCTATCTAAGTTTATGATTTATAATAAAAAAAATACATTGCCTGTTTACTGTTCAATTGACTAAATATAGCCCTTTTGTGATATGGATCACTAAATATTTTGACATGTATAAGAATTTTTATGTAAAAGTCTAGGTTTTTTTATGCCCAAATTGGTGACCAATATCACATTTGGTATCATTTTATACTTGGTTGCAGAATGACCAATGCGAATGATTGTCGTTAAGCGATAAAAAAGCAGAGGCCGTTTAGTGTTCTGTCGTCGTTAGCAAGCGAGCGTCAATAGAGGAAATCGATACTTGTCGTTTTGTGGCGCAGCGATGCCTGTGTAGAATAGCTCGCAAAATTATTGATGGCAGTTGCTTTGGATTGTATCTAATCCGTCACGCCTTGATGTTTTTGAGTCGAAATTGAGCAGAAGCGTCAAGTATATAAGTAAGGTTGTGACTATCGACTTCTGTCATTCAACGTTAAAGCAGTAGAGAATAATTATGAACAGTGGATTTAAGTCCAACGCTGGTAATGTTCTACCGAAACCTCCGAGGCAGGTAGTCGTCGTTTTAGGTATGCATCGAAGTGGTACTAGTGCCCTAACAAAAGCCTTGCAAGTACTGGGCGTGTCACTGAGTGAAAACCTGATGCCCGAGGGAGAATTTAACCCTAAAGGTCACTGGGAAGATTTAGACATTGTTTCCATCAACGAGAAACTATTGGCGCACTGCGGCTGTGTGTGGTTTAGCCCTTACCAACCAGAGCTAGATCTAAACGACTCTTTTGTCGATGCACTGATTGATGAGGCTGCCGCGTTGCTCCTTAAACGCGTTGATGAGTTAGGGTGCTACGGCTTTAAGGATCCGCGCACCTCACGCTTACTTGTTTTTTGGCAAGCTGTGTTTGCTCGCGCTGGCATTAAACCGAAATATGTTTATGCGCTTCGTAATCCGCGAGACATTGTGAAGTCTCTACGTAAGCGCGATCAGTTTACTGACTTGCATGGCTATTTGCTTTGGGGGCACCACACCTTTGATAACCTCACGTTGCTAGCGGATGAGTCGCTCTACTGGGCACCGTTTGAGGCATTGTTGCAGTCTCCCCGCAAGGTAATGACAGAATTAGCAGAGTTTATTGCTCTACCACCAGCTCCCGAAAAAGATCTTGAGGCGTTCTGCAAAGACTATATCGATCCATCACTGTGTCATAGTGCCTCTACGTTAACCGATCTTTATTGCGCAGAGCATGTGTCTCCTTGGGTGATTGCCTTGTTTAAGTGTATTCAACGTTTGAGCGAATCGCAGAGTAACCCCAGTGTGCTTGCGCAAGATCCTGAATTTCAAAGACTATCCGCCAATTATCCTGCGGTGTGCCAGAACAGCCAAAATCAACTGTTTGAAACCATCAGCCGTGCGTATTACGAGCAGTTAGCCCAGATTCACCATTTAAAACTGAATGTTGCTCAGCATCAAGACGATGCCCGCAATCGCCAAGCAGAATTGCAAAATGGCATTCATGAGCTTCGCGCAGCATTAGATGAGCAAACTGCGGCTGTGGCTGAGCGTGACGCCGCTCTAGTAGAGCGTGATGCCGAACTAAGCGCCATTCAGCAACAGCTTGCGCAAGCTCAGCATAAGCAACGTGATGTAGAACAAGCGAATAACGCGGTGCAGGCAGAGTTGGGCCTTACTCAACAACACAACCAGGCACTAGAGCATGCCATTGCCGAGATCCGTCGCTCAACGTCATGGCGTCTGACGGCACCGGTGCGCGGGTTAGGAGTATTGATTCAACAACCTAAGCAAATTATTAGTCGGTTAAAGGCGAATGTGACGTTATTAAATCAACTGTGTGTACAACACGGGGGGCTAAAAGCCGTGGGCAAAAAAGCCTGGCGTCTTTATCGTCAATACGGGTGGCGTCGGCTATTCGCGGCAACTAAAGCACAGCAGAGTCGTTCGGCAGTGACAGACGCGTACGACCATTGGCTGGCCAAGTATGGAGCCCCGAGCGAAGCGGCTCAGCAAGCGATCTCTGCGCGGGTAGCCAGCTTTGAACACCGCCCACTCATTTCGGTACTAATGCCGGTTTTTAATCCAGACGTCGGGCACTTAGAGCAAGCAATTGAGTCAGTACAAGCGCAACTTTATCCACATTGGGAGCTGTGTATTGCGGATGATTGTTCCACTGATCCTGAAGTGAGCGAGGTACTACAAGCTTATGCGCAGCAAGATGAGCGTATAAAGGTGGTACATCGAGCGCAGAACGGCCATATCTCCGAGGCGACCAATAGTGCTTTAACTATCGCTAGCGGCGAGTTTGTTGCCTTGATGGATCAAGATGACACCCTGACCATCGATGCATTGTATTGGGTGTCTGAAGTTATCCTCGCCAACCCAGATGTGGCGTTGATTTATAGCGATGAAGACAAGCTAACCGCTGATGGACAAACGCGTTACGACCCCAATTTTAAACCGGACTGGAACCCAGAATTAATTCGCAATATGAATTATGTCTCACATTTGGGCGTATATCGAACACAAATCGCTAACGATATTGGCGGCTTCCGCGTAGGGTTTGAAGGCGCGCAAGACTGGGATTTTGTTTTGCGGTTTTCTGAACACATCAATCGCGAGCAAATCATTCATATCCCTCGAGTGCTCTACCACTGGCGAGCTATTGAGGGTAGTACCGCCACAGGCGGCGATGAAAAACCTTATGCCTTGCTTGCGGGCATCAAAGCCGTCGAGGAGCATCTTGCGCGTCAAAACGTTGAAGCGACTGTTGAGCAGCATCCTGAACGCGATTACGCTCGGGTGCGTTACCACCTGCCAACACCGTGTCCTTTGGTCAGCCTAGTGATCCCGACCCGTAACGGCTTGGAGGTACTAAAGGTATGTATTGACTCTATTTTAGAAAAAACTACCTATCCGAACTATGAAATCATTATTGTCGATAACGGCTCGGATTGTCAGCAAACCTTAACTTACCTGACAAACTTACAAGCACAGCACGATAATGTGCGCGTGTTGCGTGACGACAGCCCGTTTAATTACTCAGCGCTCAACAACAAGGCGGTGGCTGAAGCGAACGGAGAATTGATTGCGCTTGTTAATAATGATGTGGAAGTGATTACACCAGAATGGCTCACAGAGCTTGTTAGCCGCGCGATTCAGCCTAATGTGGGTGCCGTCGGTGCGCGTTTATGGTACCCAGACAACACCTTGCAACATGGTGGCGTGATAATGGTGGGTGGTGTCGCAGGTCACGCACATAAACACTTGCCGAAAGGCCAGCCTGGTTATGCCTGCCGAGCGATTGTGGCGCAAAACTATTCGGCGGTCACGGCCGCTTGCTTGGTGGTACGCAAAGCGCTGTTTGAGCAAGTAGGGGGATTGAACGAAGCTGATTTAACCGTCGCATTTAATGATATCGACTTTTGCTTAAAGCTAAAACACGCAGGCTATGACAACGTATGGACACCGTTTGCAGAGCTCTATCATTACGAGTCGAAAACCCGCGGCTTTGAAGACACGCCCGAAAAGCAAGCGCGTTTTAGCAAAGAAGTGGCGTATATGCAGGCGAAATGGAAAGATATTTTGCTCAATGATCCTTGTTATAACCCAAATCTAACTATGGCCCGAGAAGATTTCTCGATAGCTGAGAGCCCAAGGGTATAGTTACTATTACTAGGTGAATCATCCAAGGCGAGATGATAGAAGCAACATTGCCAAGAATGTTTCCTCGCCTTATACGCAAACATATAAATGTGTAGCCAAGGATAATTAATGAAAATTGCCGTTGCAGGAACAGGTTACGTCGGGTTGTCGAATGCCATGCTACTGGCGCAACACAACCAAGTGGTTGCCCTTGATATCGTAGAAGAGAAGGTCAACCTGTTGAATAACAAGCAGTCGCCGATTGTAGACGCGGAGATCGAGCGTTTTCTGAAAGAAAAACCGCTCGATTTTGTTGCGACGCTAGATAAAAAACAGGCCTATCAAGACGCTGATTTTGTTGTGATCGCAACACCCACTGATTACGACCCCGAAACCAACTACTTTAACACCAGTTCAGTTGAGGCGGTTATTCAGGATGTGATGGCGGTTAATCCGGATGCGGTGATGGTGATCAAATCGACTGTCCCGGTCGGCTACACTGCAAGCATTAAAGCAAAATTTGGTTGCGATAATATCCTCTTTTCGCCGGAGTTCTTACGTGAAGGCAAAGCGCTCTACGACAATCTCTATCCTTCACGTATCATTGTCGGTGAAGACTCAGATCGTGCGCGCACCTTTGCCAGCCTGCTGCAGCAAGGGGCGATCAAAACAGATATCCCGCTACTACTTACGCACTCTACCGAGGCAGAAGCGGTCAAGCTCTTTTCCAATACCTACCTAGCGATGCGCGTTGCGTACTTTAATGAGTTAGATAGCTATGCCGAGTCTCATGGTTTAGATGCAAAGCAAATCATTGAAGGCGTCGGGCTCGACCCACGCATTGGCGATCATTACAACAACCCCTCGTTTGGCTACGGTGGTTACTGCCTGCCGAAAGATACTCGCCAACTTCTTGCTAACTACCAAGATGTGCCCAACAATATTATTCAAGCGATTGTCGATGCGAACACCACTCGCAAAGATTTTATTGCCAATGCGATTATCAAGCGCGAGCCCAAAGTTGTAGGTATATACCGTTTAGTGATGAAAGCAGGGTCAGATAACTTCCGCGCCTCGGCGATCCAAGGAATTATGAAGCGCATTAAAGCGAAAGGGATTGACGTTATCGTTTATGAACCTGTACTTGAAGAGCAAAGCTTCTTTAACTCCGAAGTGATCACTGATCTGGATAGCTTTAAACAGCGCGCGGATGTGATTGTTGCCAACCGGATGGTCGACGAAATTCGAGACGTAGCAAGCAAAGTCTACACTCGTGATCTGTTTGGCGAGGATTGAGGGAAAAACCACAGTACGGGCTCGGTCTGCTCTTTCCGTACTCCGTAAGCGAAGCGCTCTGTATTCCTATTCTTGAATACCGATGACGGAATACAGAGTACGGAAAGAGCAAAGGCCCCGATGCGAGCACGAGGCTGCTTTTTCTAGTCTCTAGAAGCGAAGCGTCTAGTCTCTTTCCGTATTCCGTATTCCGTATTCCGTAACCTTTCCCTAGGACCCTAGGATCTTCCTCTCTTTCCGTCTTCTCCCTCGCAAAACTCTCTTAACACCATACAACTCAACCATCGACCTTACGTATCCTCACTGTACATTCATAATCCGTGGATGATGTTATGTTATTTATCACCAGCCGCATTCCTGAACAGGGACCGAAAAGTGAGGCCAGCCGTTGGTTGAGTTTTGATCATCAAAACACCGATATATCGAAATGGGTGTATTTTTGCCAGCGTGCGGGACAGGGTGAATATCAAGAGCTGACAGCGGCGCCGTTTATGGCGAGATTAAAAGCCTTACCCACCCAAACCCAGATCCTCTTTTTACTTCATGGCTATAACAATCACATGGAGCGTCATGTTTTTCCGATGGCCCACACGCTTCAGGTTCAATTTGACAGAATTGCACCCAACGCCATTATGGTCGTACCGATCATCTGGCCCTGTGATGACGATGGTCGGCTCGGCATGATTGATGATTACTGGGACGATCAACTGGCAGCCACGGCATCTGGTCTGGCTTTTAGTCGCTTACTGGCGATGTTTGATGAATGGCGTCGCGCTCCAGAACAACAAGCGAGCCCCTGCAAGCGAAGTATGAATATACTGGCGCATTCTATGGGAAACCGAACCTTAATCAGTACCTTTCACCATTGGCATCAACACGTGGGGCTGGATACCATGCCACAATGGTTCCGACATATTTTTATGGTGGCGGCGGATGTTGATAATCAAGCCTTAGAACCTCAGCAGCCGGGCAGATCTGTGCTGGATGCGGCTAAACAAGTCCACATTTATTATGCTGCAGATGATTTAGCCATGGCTGCCTCCAAAGTGGTCAATATGCGTCATCGCACCATCACTCGGCGTCTGGGGATGACAGGGCCAGAAAACCTTGATGTGTTGCCCGCTCACAAGGTGACGGTAACCGACTGCGATGCCTTTAACGACCAATTCGACCCAAGCTGGGGACACACTTACTTTCTTACCGACGACAATGGCCACCCAAGCCCATTGATAGAACAAATGATGAATAAGATGATAAGAGATTGAATACGGGAAGGAGCAGACCGATGCGAGACAGCCTGCTCTTTTCCGTATTCCGTAAGCGCAGCGCTCCGTATTCCAATTCCCGAATACCGATGACGGAATACAGAGTACAGAAAGAGCAAGAACTCTGATGCGCGCACGGTCTGCTCTTTCCCGTATTCCATAATCTTTTCCCAAGGACATCACCATGCCCAATACTTCCATCGATAACGACATCCTCACCGTCACCCACCATGGCGGCTATCATACAGTGACGGGCTCATGCCATCAGCTAGATATTAGACCGAGTGGTTTGCGTTTGTTGATTGATTGCGGCCAATACCAAGGTGACGAAGCGCGAGAGGCGAGAGTGCACCTCAATGGCAAAGGTATCGATGCGCTTATTCTTACCCATGCGCATATTGACCACTGCGGTTTGCTGCCTTGGTTGCTGGCGGCGGGTTTTTCTGGACCCATTTACTGCACTGAAGCGACGGCGGCACTGGTGCCACTGTTGATTGATGATACATTAAAACTGCAATTGAACATGCGGCATGGCGATCGCCAGCGGATACTAGAGCGTATTAGCCAGTTGATAGTTTACCTACCTTATAATACTTGGCACCGACTAAAACCAAAGCAGAAAGGGCATTCAGCGACGTATTTGCGCCTTCAACCCGCCGGGCACATTTTGGGTTCAGCGTATGTGGAGTTAAAACTGCCTGATGAGCGGCGCGTGGTGTTCTCAGGAGATTTAGGCCCAAGCAATACGCCACTATTACCCGATCCTAAACCGCCTGCGCGCGCAGACATTCTCTATCTCGAATCCACTTATGGAGACAAAACACATCAATCCGTCGCGACGCGTTCACAGCGGCTCGAGGCAATTATTCAGCATTCATTGCAAGATGGAGGTGCGATACTGATCCCCGCATTCAGTGTGGGTCGTACCCAAGAATTGCTCTTTGATATCGAACAGCTGATTTATCAAAAGCAGCTAGATAATGCGCTTCCTATTATTCTCGACTCCCCCATGGCCCAACAGGTCACGCGCCAATATCGCCACTTCAAAAAACTGTGGAGCAAAGAAGCCAACGCTAAACTGAATCAACACCGCCATCCGTTAGCGTTTGACCAATGCATTACCATTGATGCACACAGCCAACACCAAGCGCTAGTGAATCGCCTCAAACAGACCGGAGAACCCACCATTGTGGTGGCCGCTTCCGGCATGTGCCAAGGCGGGCGGATCATGAACTATTTGAATGCATTACTCCCTGACCCGCGCACGGACGTTATTCTGGCCGGCTACCAAGCCCAACACACCCTAGGGCGTGAGCTTCAACAAGGAAACAAGCACGTTTGGATAGACAACGAAGCAATAAACGTTCAAGCCCAAATTCATACTCTATCGGGCTACTCAGCCCATGCTGACCAAACCGACTTAGTCAACTTTGTGCACGGCATTCAGCCTCCCCCCGAGCAAATCCACCTTATTCATGGTGAGCCGAGCAGCCAGCAGTTACTGCGCGCGAAGATAGAGAGAAAGCCGATCTCAGTATTATAAAACCTAGGGATAGATATCGAACAACGGAAAAGAGCAAAAAAACACCACACTAAAAGCTTCCCCCCGACTTTTCATCGCTAACCCTTTTGCCGCTATGCGTTAGCAAGTAAACTCATGAGCGTATAATTTATTCGTAGCAATGCGCATAAAGGATGCCAGATGTTAGCTAAGCGCATGGGGGGGCGATACCTCATGGCGGTAGCATGGCGAAAGGTTGGTTAAAAAGTGTACTCTATTAACAAGGTTATTCACAGGGGATAAGGCAGTAATATGTCAGTATTACAACAAAAAATGACGCATTTAAAACAGCTAGAGGCCGAAGCTATCCACATTATGCGTGAAGTGGTTGCAGAGTTTGATAACCCAGTGATGCTTTATTCCGTTGGGAAAGACTCTTCTGTGATGCTGCACTTAGCAAAAAAAGCCTTTGCGCCAGGCATTCCTCCATTTCCACTAATGCACATTGATACCACATGGAAGTTTAAAGAGATGTATCAATTCCGTGACCGAATGGCAGAAAAAGCGGGAATGAAGCTGATTGTGCATCAAAACCCTGATGGGTTGGCAATGAACATCAGCCCTTTTACACATGGAAGTGCAGTGCATACTGACATCATGAAAACCCAAGGCCTGAAGCAAGCACTGGATAAATACGGGTTTGACGCAGCCTTCGGTGGAGCGAGACGAGATGAAGAAAAATCACGTGCCAAAGAACGAGTATACTCGTTTCGGGATAAGTATCACCGTTGGGATCCAAAGAATCAACGACCTGAGTTGTGGCACATTTACAACGGAAAGATAAAAAAAGGCGAGAGTATCCGAGTCTTCCCCCTTTCTAATTGGACTGAGCTTGATATTTGGCAATACATCTACCTAGAAAATATCGAAATACCTGGACTGTATCTTTCCAAACCACGCCCAGTTGTGGAGCGTGATGGGACGTTAATCATGGTCGATGATGAGCGCATGCCTTTAGCTGACGGCGAAGTGCCAGAATATAAAATGGTAAGATTCCGAACACTAGGTTGCTACCCATTGACTGGTGCAGTGGAGTCAGAAGCAACGACACTGACGGAAGTGATCCAAGAAATGCTTTTGACCACGACATCAGAGCGTCAAGGTAGAACTATTGACCATGATAGTGCGGGCTCCATGGAGAAGAAAAAACGCGAAGGCTACTTTTAAAAGGCCAAAAAGATGGTGTTAACTGCACTGGTATTAGTTGGTTTAATTATTATGCTGGTGGTGACGAAGCGACCAGCAAGCCATAGTTTTGTACTCGCCACGGCTCTGCTTATTATAGGTGGAGAGGTCAGTATACAAACTGCGCTCAGTCATGTCATAAATTCCGGTATTGTCACTCTTATTCTCCTTATGCTTGCCGCTATCGTACTAGAACGTACATTACTGTTAAATACACTGGCAAAGCATATCTCTCATCCTAGTTACCTTGTCAGTTTGCTTAAACTAGGGGGGGTAAGTGCTGTGGCATCATCATTGCTCAATAATACCGCTGTCGTCGCGACGATGATGCGAGCGGTAATTAAATCGCAATTGCATGCGCCACAGCGCCTTTTGATCCCCTTGTCTTATTTTTCGATCTTGGGGGGAACACTCACCTTGATCGGGACGAGTACGAATTTAGTTGTAAGTGGGCTTGTTGTTACCCAAGGTGGCCCTAGCATTCACCTGTTTGACTTTTTACCCATTGGCGTCGCGCTAGTACTTGGCTGTGGTGCGATGATTTTCGTGGTAAGCCAGTGGTTACCACAACAAGTAAAAAGTCCACAGCTAGAAAGTCAGTACTTCATTGAAGTCCGCGTTGAGCCCAATAGTCCTTTAATTGGCAAAACGGTAATCAAGAATGGTTTACGCGCATTGGATGGTTTGTTTCTAGCGGAGATCATTCGTGGTGATACCTTAATGTCACCAGTCAAGCCCGATGATGTTTTACAGCCCAACGATAGGTTACTATTTAGTGGTGATGTGCGTTGTGTCCAGCAGGTTACGGCTATGCCAGGGTTGACCACATTTGATAAAAGTGATTTGCCGGCCAACAATGTACGAGAAGTGTTGGTCAGCCCTGAATCAATACTGATCGGGAAAACGCTAAAACAAGTTGGCTTTCGCGCTCGATTTGATGCTGCCGTCATTGCGCTCTCACGCGAAGGTAAAATCGTTAGTGGTAAATTGGGTAACAACCCCATTCAAAGCGGCGACAAACTTGTTCTCGCCGTCGGGCCAGACTTTACACGCCGTCAAAATTTGACGCGCAATTTCTTTTTGCTATCAGATTACCAAACTTACACTCCTCTTGGCATCAGACAAAATATCTTTGCTATTGGCGGATTTTTCGCCGCAATAGGCGCAGGGGCACTGGGGCTGTGCAGCCTTATTGAAAGCCTGGCGTTGTATTTAGTGATTATGCTAGGGCTTGGTGTTGTGGAGAGTAGCCAACTGCGCCGTCGGTTCCCATTTGAGCTTTTGACCATACTGGTGTGCGCGCTGTCTATTGCAACCGCTGTACAAACGAGTGGCTTAGCACAAATGCTAATTACATACTTTTTAGCCGACATTAATGGTTTACCGCTAAGCGTTATACTCGTTGGCTTAATTATTTCAACGGTTCTTCTAACCGAGACAATGACGAATACCGCGGCGGCGGCGTTGATGATACCGATTGCACTTAGCATTGCGGATAGTTTAAGCCTTAATGCAATGCCTTGGGTTATGGCGGTTGCCTATGCAGCGAGCGCATGCTTTATCAGCCCTTTTGGTTATCAAACTAACTTAATGGTCATGAGTGCTGGTGAGTATCGTCCTACCGATTTTATCCGTGTAGGTTGGCCAATTACGCTTACATATATCGCCATCGTGACAATATTGATCCCGATTGTCTTCCCTTTTCATTCTGTGTGAGTGCCATGACCAAGATATCGACACATGCCACAAATATTACTTGGCATAACAATAGCGTGCCCCCACAAGCAAGGGCCGAGCTTAAACAACAAACGCCAGCAGTGCTATGGTTCACCGGTTTTAGTGGCTCCGGAAAGTCCACGATTGCGAATGCGGTTGATCATCAACTACTCATGGCTGGTGCGCATAGTTATCTACTTGATGGTGATAATGTTCGGCACGGTTTAAATCATGACTTGGGGTTCAGCGCGTCGGATAGAGAAGAGAATATTCGTCGCATTGGGGAAGTCGCCAATTTATTTGTCGACGCTGGGATAATCGTGCTCACTGCCTTTATCTCACCATTTCGAGCTGACCGAGAAAAAGTACGTGCTCGCATGGGTCATGCGGCGTTTATTGAAGTGTTTGTTGATACGCCACTTTCAGTCTGTGAAGCTCGCGATCCTAAGGGGCTATACAAAAAAGCCCGTGCTGGTGAGATCCCAGATTTTACCGGTATCGATTCTGCTTATGAGCCACCACTGGCACCTGAAATTCATTTACGCACAGACCAAGACGACATTCAAACTTGTGCGCAGCAGGTGATGAACTACCTAAAATCACACAATTATATTAATACCGCGTTACCAGAGGGGGCGATTTAACCGATGCATTACGATGTCTTTAATGGCGACGCGGATGGCATTTTAGCCTTGTTGCAATTAAGAAAAGCCGCGCCACTGACAAGCACGCTAGTCACAGGGGTTAAACGCGATATTCAGCTACTTAGTCACGTGGCACAGCAATCGGATGTGTCGGGTGTCACTGTGCTTGATATCTCGATGGAGAAAAACAAATCAGCCCTTGAAGCGCTTATCAGACGACAGATCCCTGTTTTTTATTGCGATCACCATCGAACAGGGGAGATACCCGTTGCGGATAACTTCACTGCACTTATTAATACCAATGCAAATACCTGTACGAGCTTGCTAATTAACCGACATTTAGGTGGCCGCTATGCTGCATGGGCGGTAAGTGCTGCCTATGGCGATAACATGGTGGCAGCCGCTGATGCACTTGGTAAAAAGTATGGCTTTAACATGAACCAGCAACAGTTCTTAAATGAGCTAGGTGTGCTGATTAACTACAACGGTTATGGGGCGACTGAACAGGATTTGCTATTTGCGCCGGCGCACTTGTTTCAAGTGTTAATGAACTATGATTCTCCTTTTGACTTACAAGCCGACAGCAACTCGCCATTTTACCAATTACAAGCGGGTTACGCCGCCGATATGGCCAAAGCACAGGCAGTAACGCCAGAGCATACATCAACAGAAAGCGCCATCTACTGTTTACCCAATGCTTCTTGGGCAAGGCGTATTAGCGGCGTGTTCGGTAACCAATTAGCCAATCAAACGCCTGATAAAGCCCACGCGATACTAACACTGAACCCGAATGGAAAAGATTACACCGTCAGCGTACGAGCACCGATTAACCAGCGCGATGGCGCCGATGAGATCTGTGGGCAATTTCCCACAGGCGGTGGTCGCAAAGCAGCGGCCGGAATTAATCAACTCCCAATATCCGAGTTAGTTACTTTCATCGATGCGCTGAATCAGTATTACAGGAAGCAATAAACTATGTCCCACTCTTCAGATTTAATCAGCAAAGACATTGAAGCTTACTTGCAGGTTCATGAAAACAAAGACCTACTTCGCTTTCTCACCTGTGGTAGCGTGGATGATGGTAAGTCCACCCTGATTGGTCGTTTACTTTACGATAGCAAGTTGATCTACGAAGATCAGATGGCTGCCATTGAAAAAGATTCGCAAAAATTCAACACGACTAACGAAGCGTTTGACTTGGCGTTGCTAGTGGATGGTCTGCAATCAGAGCGAGAGCAGGGCATTACTATTGATGTGGCATATCGTTACTTTTCGACCGACAAACGAAAATTTATCATCGCGGATACGCCTGGGCATGAGCAATATACTCGTAATATGGTGACCGGTGCTTCAACTTGTGAGCTGGCGATTGTGATGGTGGACGCACGCCACGGAATTCAAACCCAAACGCGACGTCACAGCTATATTTGTAGCTTATTGGGTATTAAACACATCATTGTGGCTGTGAATAAGATGGATTTGGTGAATTATGACCGAGAAATCTATCAGCGTATCAAAGCAGATTATCGTGATATGGCAAAGCACTTCACCGTGGATGATATTCGTTTTGTGCCCATTTCTGCACTCAAAGGCGATAATGTTGTTACGCCAAGCGAACACATGGATTGGTATCCTGGCGCCACGTTGATGAAGCTGCTTGAGACAGTAAAAGTCGCCCAAGATAAAGACACAGAACACATGCGTTTTCCTGTGCAATACGTGAATCGACCCAATCTTAATTTCCGCGGTTATTGCGGCACATTAACCTCGGGTACGGTGCGCGTTGGGGATAATGTGACAGTGCTACCGTCAGGTAAAAAATCAGTGATTGCCTCGATTTATACCTACGACGGTGATCGAGAGTGTGCGTATCCAGACAATGCCATTACCGTAACGCTTGAAGATGAAATCGATATTTCTCGCGGCGACATGTTAGTCCATACCGGCCACGAACCTACTGTGACAAATCAATTCAGCGCTCATGTGGTTTGGATGGATGAAGTGCCATTACGTACACACAAAGATCTTTGGGTCAAATTCGCCACTTATACAGCAACAGGGAAAGTAACAGGGATTCAGCATAAAGTTGATGTGAATACGCTCGACACCCACGCGTTGGATAGTGAAAGCTTGGCATTAAACGAGATTGCCTTAGCGGACTTTACCCTGACTGAAAAGACGCCAATAGACAGTTACCAGTACCTCCCTAAAACAGGCGCTTTTGTGTTGATTGATCGTTACACAAATCTCACTGTTGGAGCGGGTATGGTTCATAGTGTTAATCAGCAGGATGAGCTCGAGCCGTCGCAGAGAGAATACACTGACGCTGAAATAGCATTAAACGCATACATTCGAGAGTACTACCCAGAGTGGGGGTGTGTTGATATTAAAAATCAAGGTCTATGATTTTTCTCACTAGGTTATACCGTAGCCATAAAACATAATTATCGTGATCCCTCCCACAGCTTTATCATTGGAATTGATGAGTAAACAATCAAATCAATAGGTTATGGTGAGTTTGACCTAACTTTAACTTTAAATAGTGTCTCAGCAATGTAGAATACGTCAGACATTTGACGCATTGCTGTGGGCGATCAATCAGAAAAGTCTGATTTTTGGGTGCTCTGTGCTCAAATACTCCTTGCGTAACAAAGTGGCAACTAAAACGAGTAAAAATGCGCGTGGGAGGAGCGACACCTCATGGCGGTAGCGTGCCTAAATGATAATCATAGATGCCGCGATGCGCCTTTCTGACCTAACGAGTAACGTTATTACATATACCCATGAAATGTTCAAAATGGATGAACCGAGTATTCCCTTACTTAGGCGGCAGTCGAACAGTGTCCCTATTGATGCTGTTGATCAGCGCGCAAGCAGAAGCCTCTCCTTGGTTGGAAGCGAATGACCCATTTTTGCGTGCAGATCTAACGGCGCTTTCTGATGCAGGTCGACTGCATGCACCAATCAATCATTATCCACTTCGATGGTCTAGCTTTTACGATGACACAGTGCCTAATACTGGCAGTCAGCCTGTATCGTCTCGAGAGAGGATGCTCGACACCGCGCGTAATCACATTCGTTATCGCGCGCATTCAGCCAAGCTCAATCGAGCGCCTATTGGGTTTGATCTTGAAGTCGCTAACGACGCGGCAATGACTGATCCTGGTTATAGCGATACGCCAAAGCATCAATGGCAAGTGGCGAGCTACTACCAAAAAATGGATCATAAATACGCGTTTAAAGTCGCTAATCAGTATCGAGAAGATGGGCAAGGTAACAAAGACTATACATGGCAAGACTCTTACTTTGCCCTCAATGATGGTCGTTGGTTGTTTACAGTTGGCACTATGCCTAAATGGTGGGGGCAAGGTTGGCAGCACACGTTAATCTGGGGAACCAGAACAGAAGCCGCACCGAGTGCCAGTATTAGTTATCTTGGTAACGCCATGCCGATATTAGGGTTTTGGTCAATCGAGGCTGTCTATGTCCTGCCACACAAAACCGGTTACGATGCCCACGCTGCTGTTCGTTTTATTAGCCAGCCGATTAGTTCATTGCAATATGGCCTTAGTTACCAGCAATGGACGGAACCAAAACAGTATATGCAACAGAGTGAGCAATGGGCCATTGATGCAAAGCTTGCGTTACCAAGTGGTGAGCTACCCTTAGCCCATGCTATATACGGTGAACTGGCTAGTAACTATTCAGCGACAGCACCTGCCGTGAATTTACTGGGTTGGAGTGGACAAACAGAGCTTTACGGGCAGAGTGTCAGGGTAGCGATTGAGCATCTCTCTACCATGACGCACTTTGAAGATGATTTATCTGATACACCAGCGCGTGATGGAGACTTATCGTCCCGTCAGCGCGGTGGTAACAGCACAAGTTATGGACTCGACAATAGTCAATCCATTGCTTTGTATGGCCAGTTCACCAATGATCATGCTATGTCGTTGTCGGCGGCCAATAAAGAGCAAAATCAACAGACTTGGCATGAGATCGAAGGTACGTACCATTTTCCGTTCTTTAACGGGCGGCTTACTCTTGGATTAACGAACACTGATGCGCCTATTAATAATAGTAGCGACACTCGCGTGTGGAGCCAGTATAAGCTTCGCTTTTAAGCCGACTCATGTCTTATTCATTACACTAACAGCAGAAATGGAATCCATCTTGTCATGTTAATGTCTCACCTAGGATTAATCTTACGCCAGCCCGTAAAGTGCGGTGTGCTGATTATAACGGCCTTTATGCTAATCAGTGTAAAGGTAACAGCCGCCCCTTCGCTATCGGCGAGTCAACTACAGCAACTGCAGCAATTGTCACCCGCGCAGCAAAAGCAATTGGCGAAGCAATATGGCATTGACCTATCAATGCTTCAGCAAAATAGCGTGACTGATAAAAGAGACAGCAGCGCGACGCCTGCTGTTCCTCAACGTGTGACTGGAGCGCCACTAACAAGCTCGTCAAAACAAACAAACGCGACAGATAAAAAAGGTGAAGACTCGCTAACGCCGTTTGGTTACGATTTTTTTGCGGGTCAACCCCTATCAACCACGGTGGTTGATGATTTACCTCTTCCTAACGACTACCTAATTGGCGCCGGTGATACCCTTGATATTCAAGTGTTTGGTAAAGAGAACCAGCAATATCAATTAACGGTTAAACGTGATGGCAGCATCCATTTCCCTAAATACGGCCCTATGCCTATTGCAGGTTATACCTTTGGGGAAGCACGTGACAAAATACAAGCCATGTTTGCCGAGCGTGTTATAGGGGTAAATGTTACTGTTGATATCGGTGCGATGCGTACCATGCAAGTGTATTTAACCGGCGATATCAAACAGCCGGGTGCGTACACCGTCAATGGATTAACAACAATAACGCAAGCACTGATCGCAAGTGGTGGTATCAAAGAAACAGGCTCGTTGCGAGCAATACAATTAAAACGTAGTGGTAAAATTGTTAAAACACTAGACCTTTACGATCTGCTACTGCGTGGCAATAGCCAAGATGATATACGTTTACTCAAAGGCGATACGCTTTTTGTCCCAGCACGCGGCCCTCAAGTCAGTGTTGAGGGTGAAGTCTTGCGGCCAGCTTACTATGAGCTAACCGCAAACAGTAAGACCTTGGGGGATGCGATAGCCATGGCGGGAGGTACCTTACCGCAAGGTTATTTAAGCAGCGTGAGTGTTAAGCGACAAACCGAAACAGGGAAAAAACAGTTTAATCTTGACCTTACCACACGCCAAGGCCGAAACTTTGCTCTCAAAAATGGCGATCAAATTGTTATCGCCAAAAGTGCTGGTACTTTGGATAACGCGATTGTGTTACGTGGAGAAGTGGTTAGGCAAGGGGCATTCAAATATACGCCAAACCTAAAACTTAGCGACATATTGGGCGACCCTAAGCGTACGTTAAAACCAAGTGCAGATCTTAACTATGCGCTGGTGGTGCGCGAGCGTGATGCTAATCGGCATATTGATACCTATCAGTTCTCAATTAATCAAATTATTGCCGATGCGAATAGCGAGCAAAACATTACACTACAACCTAAAGATCAGATATTTATCTTAAGCAATGGGGTTGATAGTGAGTTCTGGGACGATGCTGACATCAATGCTGAAACAAAACAGCAACAGCAACAGCAACAGCAACAGCAAAACAATAGCCAGGCATTAACAACCACAGCGATTGATGTCGAAACTGGTGCTGAAATTGACCTGCAACAACGTAAACAAGCGGAGCGCTTTGTTGACAATATTACCGAAACGGTCGATGAGCAAAAGCGTACTACTCGAGAAGCTGAGCTATTACCGATCATTGAGCGATTGAAAGATCAAGCGACTTACGACCAAACCGCGCGTGTTGTAGAGGTGAGCGGAGCCGTCAAATTCCCAGGCGTATACCCATTATCTAAAAACAGCACTTTTAACTCGTTGATTCACGCTGCGGGTGGACTTGCTGAGTCTGCTTATGTACAGCAAGCTGAAATCACCCGTCGTGAGATCATGAATGGCAAACTTACTGTTCGTCATTATCCCGTTGATGTCAGTGCGATGCTGGCAAACAATACCAAAGGCTTTGTAGTACAACCACAAGATCGGATTAATATCAAAACCAAGCCAAACTGGCACAAAAACAACACTGTGGAGCTACAAGGCGAAGTCCGTTTCCCTGGTGTGTATGCCTTTGAGCGTGGTGAAACGCTACAAGATGTGATTGAACGCGCAGGGGGATTAACGCAATTCGCTTATCCGAAAGGCGCGGTATTTAGCCGAGAGCGTTTAAAACGCCAAGAGCAAGAGCGCCTTAAAATGCTCAATCGCCAACTGCAGCAAGAGATTAGCAGCTTAGCACTGCGTCGCCAAACAACCAGTGCGCAATACACTACGAGCCCAAGCGAGGCACTAAAACTTGCTGAAGAGTTGCAAAACGCAGAGGCGGTAGGCCGTATGGTGATTTCACTCCCTAGAGCACTTAGCGGCGATCAAGTGGCAAATATTATGGTTGAAGGTGGCGACAAGCTATATGTACCACCTAAGAACCCTGTCATTAGTATTATGGGAGAGGTTCAGTTCTCTTCAAACCAATTGTTTGAGCCCGGCATGACGGTGAGTGATTATCTTGAGCGTGCTGGTGGCACAAAGCAACAAGCTGATAAAGATCGTATTTACGTAGTAAGAGCTGATGGTTCAGTGATGTTACCCAACAATAGCTTTTGGTTTAGTCGTAACCAAAAACAACTCGAACCCGGTGACACGATCGTTGTGCCCATTGATACTGATTACCTAGATGGATTAAGCACAGCCTCGACCGCCACGCAAATTCTTTATCAACTTGGCGTAGCATGGCAAGCGGTTAAAGACTAAAGCGGGGAAGAGCAGTCTCTTGATCGAATTGGTTTTTGCTCTTTCCGTACTCTGTATTCTGTATTCTGTAACCGGTATTTGGAAGTTGGAATACGGAGCGCTTCGCTTACGGAATACGGAGAAGAGCAATAACCGCAGTGCACGCACTGACTGCTTTTTAATAACAGGGATTCTTAGATAAGGACATCTATTGAGATTTAAAAAGTTAAAAGTCTGGCAAAGCGCATGTCGTTTATCTTGTGAGATTTACAAGACGATGCGTGCCTGTAACGACTATGGCTTTAAAGATCAAATTACTCGCTCTGGTTTATCGATACCGTCGAACATCGCAGAGGGTGAAGAAAGAGAGTCTGTTAAAGACCAACTGAGGTTTCTCAATATTGCAAAGTCGTCAACGGCGGAGCTTATTACTCAAATTTATATAGGCATAGAGATTGGATATATAGAAAGAACGGCAGGTTTAACTTGGATAAATGATGCTGAAACCATTGCAGCGAGTATCGGTCGGTTATCCAAAACAAAGCAAACGCGGATAAACGAAGCCCCCGCTGACTATATTTGCCCCGATAACTAGTCTTTTTCTGTATTCTGTATTCCGTATTCTGTAATCATTGAATTAAACTTATGAACTCAAATTTAAAACAACACTACCAATCTCCCCCCATACCACCAATGGCAGCCGATGATGAAATCGACCTCCGTGAACTATTTGCCGCATTGTGGCAAGGTAAATGGTTAATCATTGCGGTGACATTTGTATTTGTCGTGGCTGGAGTGGGGTACTCGCTTCACCTTCCAAATATCTACAAATCTGAAGCCTTGCTCGCACCGGCTAATGAAAAAAGCGTAGGCGGATTAGCCAGCATGGCAGATCAACTTGGTGGTTTAGCGTCTCTTGCTGGCGTAAATCTCGGCAGTAATGGTGGTAGTGAGACGCAAATTGCACTCGCGACATTAAAATCACGCCAGTTTATTAGCGAATTTGTACATGCAAATCAGCTAGAAGTGCCACTAATGGCGGCTGAGGCGTGGGACCAAGAAACGGGCGAATGGAAAATCGACTCTGAGCGTTATAACCCTGAGACAAAAACGTGGTTAAAGCCTGAAGGGGCGCGGGTAAACAAACCTGCAGCGCCCACCGATTGGGAGCTTTATAAGGCGTTTTCTAAGTTTCTATCTATTAACGAACAAAAAGACAACGGCTTAGTCACCATTAGCTTTGAGTCAGAATCACCAATAATGGCACAACACGTGACAGAAAAGTTGGTTGCCGCGATTAATGCGCGAATGAAAGCTGACAAACTACAAGAAACCAACACCAACATCGCCTATTTGCGTCAGCAGTTAGAAAATACAACCCTGACCCAAATGCAGAACGTATTTTACCAGTTGATTGAAGAGCAAACCAAAACGCTGATGCTGGCCGAAGTGCAAGACGAATTTGTGTTTAAAACCGTGGATCCTGCCATTGTCCCTGAGGAAAAAGCGGGTCCTAAACGAGCGTTGATTTGTATACTGGCAACGCTACTGGGCGGTATGCTCGGAGTTGCGATTGTGTTAGTGAGGTTTGCGTTTAGGCAAGATGAAGAATAAGACGCTTCGCTTTTGGGAACAAAGAGACGAGACGCTTCGCTTCTAGAAGCTAGAGACTAGGAAAGACAATAACGTCTGCGCATCTGGGCTCTTGCTTTTTCTGTACTCAGTAATCTGTATTCGGGAGTGGGGTACAGAGCGCTTTGGTACGGAATACGGAGAAAAGCGAAAGAGTTAATAGCTGCACGGTATGAATTCTGCGTATTTTGAACTAATACACTGGCAACCCGATGTTATATTGAAAGAAGATACATGCCGAACTAGAGTCGATGAGCGAGCAGAAGTCCTTGCGCGATGAGCAAAATGTGCTGAGCGACCATAGTAGGACGCCTTTCATGACTCAGATGTTCATGCCATTCTCGTGACTAAAAAATGATTACCAATAAGAATAGGTAGCTAATGGATAATATTTTAAAACTCATCGGTCGTGAGGAAGCGCTTTTTTCCTCGGATATTGCAAACGCAAGTGCTGAACTTGAGCGGATTGTCGCTTCATCGCGCTTTCTCGTTTTGGGTGGCGCAGGCTCGATTGGTCAAGCGGTCACTAAAGAAATCTTCAAGCGTAACCCTAAAAAGCTGCATGTTGTTGATATTAGCGAAAACAATCTGGTCGAGCTAGTAAGAGATGTACGTAGTGCAATTGGCTATATTACGGGTGATTTCCAAACGTTCGCGCTTGATATTAGCTCGCTTGAGTATGATGCATTTATTAAAGCTGACGGTCAGTACGACTACGTCTTAAACCTGTCGGCACTCAAGCATGTTCGGAGCGAAAAAGATCCTTTCACGTTGATGCGAATGATTGAAACCAACGTATTTAACACCAATAAAACTGTTGAGCAAGCGGCCAAAATGGGTGCGAAAAAATATTTTTGCGTCTCTACCGATAAGGCCGCGAACCCAGTCAACATGATGGGGGCATCAAAGCGTATTATGGAGATGTTCCTCATGCGCAGTAGTGAAAAGCTCCCCATTTCAACTGCACGCTTTGCCAACGTGGCATTCTCTGACGGTTCCCTGCTTCATGGCTTTAATCAGCGATTGCTTAAAAAACAGCCCATTGTCGCCCCCAATGATATTAAGCGCTATTTCGTTACGCCTCAGGAGTCCGGTGAACTTTGCTTAATGTCTTGTATTTTTGGTGAAAATCGTGACATCTTCTTCCCCAAGTTGAGTGAGTCTTTACACCTCATTTCTTTCGCCGATATTGCTATCAAATACCTAGAGTATAGAGGCTATCAACCCCACTTATGCGACAGTGAAGAAGAAGCGCGAGCGCTTGCGAAGACCCTTCCTGTACAAGGTAAATGGCCTTGCCTGTTTACTGAGAGCGACACCACGGGTGAGAAGGACTTTGAAGAGTTTTTTACTGATAACGAGACGCTAGATATGGCTCGTTTCCAAAATCTTGGCATCATAAAAAATGAACCACATTATCAAAATGCGTTGTTAGCCCTTTTTGAAGCAGAGATCGGCGAGATGAAGCGGCAACAGTCGTGGACGAAAGCGGACATTGTTGCCTTGTTTTTTAAGATGATCCCGGGCTTTGGGCATAAAGAAACAGGTAAATACTTAGATGGAAAAATGTAAGGTGCACCATGGCGTCCAACCAGTTAGTTGAGTTTGTGCGGGATCTCTATCAAACCAATGAGTTTATTCCGCTTCATGCCCCGACATTTCACGGCAATGAAAAGGCCTATGTGACCGATACCATTGACAGTACATTTGTCTCCAGTGTTGGTAAATATGTGACGCAATTCGAAGAGCGTGTCGCGCGTTTTACCGGGAGTCCCCGCGCTGTCGCAACGGTGAACGGTACCGCGGCGCTGCATACGGCATTACATATTGCAGGCGTAGCACGTGGTGATTTGGTGATCACGCAAGCGCTGACCTTTGTGGCAACCTGCAACGCCGTCTATCACATGGGCGCAGACCTGTTATTTATTGATGTGTCGCCCGTTAGCTTAGGACTTTGTCCAAAAGCCATGGATCGCTACTTACAAGAACATGCTGAGTTAACCGAGCAAGGCTGTATTCATCGAGAAACAAAACAGACTATTAAAGCCGCAGTGCCAATGCACACCTTTGGTCACCCCGTCGAACTTGATGAGCTGGTGGCAGTGTGTGAAAAGTGGCATATCGCGCTGGTAGAGGATGCAGCGGAAAGTTTAGGCTCATACTACAAAGATAGACACACTGGCACCTTTGGGCTGTGCAGTGCACTCAGCTTTAATGGCAACAAAATTATCACAACCGGTGGCGGGGGAATGGTGCTGTGCGCTGATGAGGCCGTTGGCCAGAGTGCGAAGCATGTCACCACAACAGCCAAAGTGCCGCATCCTTATGAGTTTTATCACGACGAACCAGGGTTTAACTATCGGATGCCAAATTTGAACGCAGCACTAGGCTGCGCACAAATGGAAGTATTAGAAAGCTATTTAGCCAAAAAGCGTCACCTTGCACAGCAGTATCAAGCCTTTTTTGCCAATAGCGATGTAAGGTTTATTACCGAACCTGCGTATGCCTCATCAAACTATTGGTTAAACGCGATTTTGTGTCCTGATCAGGAAACCCGAAATACCATGCTTTCTGAGACGAACAACGCCGGGGTAATGACACGGCCTATTTGGCAGTTGATGCACCGATTACCGATGTTCAAGGATTGTATAACCGCAGATCTCAGCATCTCTGAGTGGTTTGAAGCGCGTTTAGTTAACTTACCAAGTAGCCCAGTGGCATGAAGAAAGAATTGATTTTAGTCGGTGGCGGCGGGCATTGTGCATCATGTATCGATGTGATTGAGTCTAGCTCTGAATACCAGATCCTTGGCATTCTTGATACACCAGCCAACCTTGGAAAAAAGATTCTAAATCACACTATTATTGGCACCGATGACGATATAAAAAAATACACACAGCAAGACTGCTATTTTTTACTTACCGTCGGTCAAATTGAAAGTGCGTCGCTGCGTATTAAGCTCAGTAGCATCGTTACTCAAAATAATGGTAAGTTGGCCACTGTTATCTCTAGGCGAGCGTATGTCGCCGATTCGGCGTTGGTTGGTGCAGGAACGATCGTGATGCATGATGCTGTGGTCAATGTCAACGCAAAGATCGGTGAAAACTGTATAATTAACACTAAATCGCTGATAGAACACGATTCTGAAATCGGCTCCCACTGCCATGTTTCAACCGGAGCGATACTCAATGGTAGCGTTAAACTCGGAAATGAATGCTTTGTGGGTAGTGGTGCCATTGTCGAACATGGTGTGACAGGAGCGGATGCTTTATTTATCAAAGCGAACTCAATGTATAAGAGAAGTAAAAATGAATATAGATGATCTATCTGTGTATCCTGATAATACGCTTTTTATGGCACTCAATAAAATGGATGCGATTAAAAAAAAATTACTGATTATCAAGAACGAACAAGGTCAGTATATTGGTTTGCTTTCTATCGGTGATATTCAGCGTGCTATTATTAAAGGCCATCAACTTAGCGACGCTTTAGGCAATATCAACCATGATGATAAAGTGGTTGCGACTACCTTAGATTCGATTGATTGTATCAAGTCTTTAATGCTGTCCATGCGGGCAGAGTTTATGCCGATACTAGATGAACAGTCAGAAATTAAAGATGTGATCTTTTGGGAAGAGATTTCAGAGCGCGATGAGCCGCTGGTAAAAATAAAAAATAAAGTCCCAGTTGTTGTCATGGCCGGTGGCAAGGGGACTCGCTTGAAGCCAATCTCGAATATACTGCCTAAACCATTAATTCCAATTGGTGAAAAAACCATACTGGAAGAGATTATTCATCGCTTTAAATCTGCTGGTTCAGAAGATTTTTATCTGTCGGTTAATTATAAAAAAGAAATGATCCAATACTATTTGGAGAGTGTCAATACAAAGGTGGAATATTTCTCAGAAGATAAACCATTAGGTACAGCGGGTTCACTTAGCATACTAAAGGGGAAATTAAACAGTACTTTTTATGTGACTAACTGTGATATATTGATCGATCAGGACTTGAACGAACTATATAAATATCACAAAGAAAATAAAAATGATATTACATTGGTGGCTGCACTTAAAAACTTTTCTATTCCATATGGTACCATTGTCACTGGTGAAGGTGGTTTACTGTTAGAAATGCAGGAGAAACCTAACTTTTCCTTCAAAATAAACACCGGAGTTTATATTTTAGAACCACATATTTTACAAGAAATTCCAGACAATACGTTTCTTCATATTACTGATTTAATTGAAAATGTTAGAGCTGCTGGAGGAAGAGTTGGAGTTTTCCCAATTAGTGAAAATTCCTGGCTTGATATTGGTGAATGGCCTGAGTATATGAAAACAGTTTCGAGGCTATCAGATGAAGATAGTTTTAAAGGTCTGAAATATGAATAAAAAACTGCTTTTAGGTAATCCTAATTCTATCTTCATAAGAGAAATGATAAGTGAGTTGAAAAAACTCAATCAAAATCTTCAAGTGGATTTGATTCTCAGCAAAAGGCATCAAGTCGGTAAAATATCAGCCGATAATGTTTATAACTTTATTCCAGATTCTGAAGTTTCTTTATATAAACTTTTTGCTTTCTACTTTAGTTTTTATAAATGGTTTTTTTCGAGCAACTCAAAGTACAAATCAATAGATGTTCACTTTGTAAATATATACTATCTACCAATTTTACCGCTATTGAAATTGAAGTGTGAGAGCCTGAATTTAGTTTTTTGGGGCTCGGACCTATTAAGGTGCAAATATCAAAAACTGTTAGGCGTCATGATAGGTATGGCAGATGTTATTAACATTTCCTCGGAAAATATGAAGCGAGAGTTGGTCAGTAAATTTTCCAATAGTCTTAAAGGAAAGCAAATTACAATCAATAGATTTGGCAGTTTGTCTCTTGATCTGGTCGACAAGGTTAATAAAGCAGATGCCAATAATGACAACTGCTACTTTTATGAATCATTAAATAAGTTTGATAACAAGACCATAGTGACCATTGGTTACAATGCTTCAAGGGCACAGCAGCACTTGAAGGTGATAAAGACCATTAAAGATAAGTGTCATGTCGATAGTTATGTATTTGTGTTCCCGTTCACTTACGGTGTCGAAGACAGCAGTTATATCAATGAAATTAAGGCGGCAACAGAAGGCTTAAATGTTGTTTTCTTAGAAGAATATATGACAGATTTTGAAATTGCCTACTTGAGAATCAAGACAGATATATTTATACAAGTTCAAATTACAGACGCTTTTTCAATGTCAATGCAAGAACATATGTATGCCGGAAATAGAGTTATCACCGGAAGTTGGCTAAAATATGACGAATTAAGCAGTGAAAGAACGGTTTTTGAACAGGTTGATTCGATTGATGAAATCGGCGGGCTGCTAGATAGGCCACTCTTGTCGGTTGATGAGAAGAATCATAATAGAAACATCATACATAAACTGAGTAACTGGACTTCTGTGATTGATGGGTGGGAAAGACTTGGTCGCAAATAACAGTTACGTTAAGCATGTTCTGGCATTAATGACAGGTACAGCGTTAGCGCAAATTATTGTTTTTATTTCATCTGCATACTTAGCGAGAATCTACACGGCTGAAGATTTTGGTAACGCTGCCGTCTTTATTTCGATAACTACCATGATTTCCACCTTCATTCATGCTCGATATGAACAGGCGATCCTGCTACCGAAGTTTTCTAAGCATGTGGATTACCTAGTTCATATCAGTATGATGATTGGTGTTACTCTTTCAATCATGCTCTTTATACTTATTGGCTTGTTGGATTTTTCCCTATCCACTTTCTATGGGGAAAAGGTGATAGCAAATTATTACTATCTTCTGCCTATATCCGGCTTGCTGGTTGGTTCGTTTAATCTTTTTTCTAATGTAGCAAACAAGGTCGGAAAGTTTAAGTTAATTGCAAATGCTAATTTGGTCAAAGCTCTATTTTTGGTCGCGCTGCAAATAGCTTTCGGTTGGATGGGGTTTAGTGAAGAAGGTTTGATTTTAGGTGCGGTCGTCTCATTCTTAGCGGGTGTGCTGTGTTTTATCTATTTTATTAGCAGCATAAATTTTCGTCTCGCTACTAATTACTACACTAAATATTTAGCCATAATAAGAAAATTTATCGATTTTCCTAAGTATCAAGTTTTTCATGCGGTCATAAACTCTTTTTCAGCGAGCCTACCAATATATAGTTTTCAACTGCTATTTTCATCGGCAGTTGTCGGTTATTACTCTATGAGCCTGAAGTTAATTATAGGCCCACTGTTTATGGTTTCAGAGGCATGCTCACGAGTTTATACTAAAAAGGTCACTGAGTTGGTTAATAATAAGGCCGATTC